>CACWKD010000006.1 GCA_902761345.1 uncultured Ruminococcus sp.
TTGAGCATACAAACAAAAACCTTGACAGCGGAAGAATAAAGCTTTTCAAACAAGGCGTTAATGTCATTAAACATCACCCTGTTTTTGGCGTTGGCAAGGGTAATATTATTTATTACGGAAACCGCTACAATGACGATAAGATGAAATACACCGACTTCCACAATGGCTACCTTACAATTATAGTATGTTCGGGATTTATAGGGTTTGCGCTGTTTATGGGGTTTGCGGTCTGTCTGGGATTCAGAATGTTCAAAGGACTATTTTCTCTTAAACCGCCCATACTTCGTGACATCTACCCCTGTCTTGCGTCTTTCATTTCGTCATACTGTATATATGCGTTATTTGAAAAAACAATGATTTTTGAAGTATCGTTTATGGTAGCATTCTTCTGGCTTATTTTAGGATATGCGGCAGTATGCTTATGCAGATATGAGGACGATGATTACAAAGTGTATGCGTTTTCTTCAATGGAGCTTTTTAATAAAAATAAGAATATATTATCAACTAAGTGAAAGGAGAGATTTTTATGAAAAATCGTTTATTAACATTATTACAGGAGAACTGCAAGTTCACAGAAAAAGAGCTTGCCGTTATGCTTGATACAACCGAGGACGTAATTCACGCACAGATAGAGGAGTTTGAACAGCAGGGCATTATCGCAGGCTACAAAGCTCTTATTAACTGGGAGAAAGTACCCGGCGCAGATGTAAACGCTCTTATCGAGTTAAAGGTAACTCCAAAGCGTGATAAAGGATTTGACGAGATAGCGCAGAGAGTAATGTCATTTGAAGAGGTTGAGGGCGTATACCTTATGGCAGGCGATTATGACCTTGCCGTATTTGTAAAGGGACACTCCATACAGGATATAGCTATGTTTGTAGCAAAAAGGCTCTCTCCGCTTGAATCGGTGCTGTCTGCAAGCACACACTTCATTCTTACTAAATATAAGTCTAACAATGTCGATCTGCAGAACTTTACCTCCGACACAGACGGAAGGGAATGTGTGGTATAAATGAATTACGATCGCTTTCTAAACAGTAAAATCACATCAACTAAACCCTCGGGTATCAGAAAGTTTTTTGATATTGCAAACGAAATGGACAACGTAATTTCGCTTAGTATCGGGGAGCCTGATTTTCAGACACCATGGCATATCAGAGAACAGGGTATCAACTCTCTTGAAATGGGAAAAACATGGTACACACCAAACAGAGGACTTTCAGCTTTATGTATGGAGATATGCCGTTATTTTGAGAGAAGATTTGGCGTAAGCTACCGTTCGGATACAGACGTGCTTGTAACGGTAGGCGGTTCGGAAGCAATAGACTGCGCTCTCAGATGTATGGTCGGAGAGGGTGACGAGGTACTTATACCTCAGCCGTCTTTTGTCTGTTATGAGCCGCTTACAGCTATGACAGGCGCTGCTCCCGTTATCATTGAAACAAAGGCTGAGAATGAGTTCAGACTTACACCCGAGGAGATCGAAGAAAAGGTTACGGACAAAACAAAACTGCTTATTCTCCCCTACCCTAACAACCCAACAGGCGGTTCTATGAGAAAAGAGGATTACGAGGCTATTGCGCCTGTAATCGAAAAGTATGATCTTATGGTACTGTCAGACGAAATATACGCAGAGCTTTCCTACGGAGAACAGCCGCCTGTTTCGTTTGCTTCTATTAAAGGTATGCAGGAGAGGACGATTGTAGTCAGCGGATTTTCAAAAGCATACGCTATGACAGGCTGGAGATTGGGATATGCTTTAGGTCCTAAGGACATACTCGCGCAGATGATAAAACTCCACCAGTACGCAATTATGAGCGCGCCTACTACCGCACAGTATGCAGCTATTGAGGCTCTGAGAAACGGCGACAGCGATATAAAACATATGCGTGAACAGTATGATATGAGAAGACGTCTTATTGTAAGTTCATTTAACGATATGGGACTTTCCTGCTTTGAACCGAGGGGTGCGTTCTATGTATTTCCGTGCATAAAATCAACAGGTATGACCTCGGAGGAATTTGCAACTAAGCTGCTTATGACAAAACACGTTGCAGTCGTTCCGGGTAATGCGTTTGGAGAAAGCGGCGAGGGCTTTATCAGAGTATCCTACTCCTATTCCCTCAATCACATTAAAGAAGCACTTGACAGGATCAAGGCATTCATTACAGAGATAAAAGATAATGCAAACGATAGATCAGGCGCTTGAAAAGCTTAACCGCTCCAAATTCCGTTCGAGATTCAAGCTCACTGCCGAGGATATAGAGTACATAGATAAAAAGGGCATGGACACTATCGAACGTCACGCAAGGGATTTTATCCGTGACAGGCTTGCACCTCAAAATATCCCCAATGACGGCAAACAAACTCCTATGAGAGGACACCCTGTATTCAAAGCACAGCATGCCTGCGCCTGCTGCTGCAGAGGTTGTCTTAACAAATGGTACAGAGTACCTATGAATACTCAGCTTACACAAGTACAGCAGGATAAAATCGTCAGGCTGTTAATGGAATGGATAAGAAGGCAGGTGCGGAAATAGGAGCTTTTTTCAGTGTGGAGTGATGTGGTAGTTGTTAGTCCAAAGTCCAAAATTCAAAGTCCAAAATTCAAAGTTCAAAGCTCAAAGAACCAATTCAACTAACAACTTATAACTTTGAACTAACAGCTCCATTCCTCACTCCTAATTCAAACAACTCCACACTCCACTCTCCAAACTCCACACTTACAACAACTCCACACTTGAAAAAAAGGTGGTACTTCACTATGGGAAAAATCATTGATACGCACGTTCATATCGGCAATATGATAGATTTCGTAATGACTGAGGAAATGGTGCTTTACTCAATGGAAAGGTACAGTATTGATTTCTCGCTCATCTCTAATATTGAGGCGGCAGAATTTGACCATTTCGGCAGACCCGTACCAAAAAATCTCCAAAAAAGTCAAAGCGAACTGCTCAATCAAACTCTCAGCGTTGCACGCAGACACCCCGATAAATTGGGCGTACTCGTGTGGCTTAAAATATCAAGCGAACAGCCCAACGATGAATTTGAGGATATCTTAAAAAACAACCTTGACATTATCTATGGCTTTAAGCTGCACCCATTTCATTCAAGAGTTGCACCCGACAACAAACGTCTTGAACCATACTATACTCTTGCGTCAAAATACTCTCTCCCTGTCGTTTCTCATACAGGCGGTTGTGAGGAGGCTATGTCCGTACACCTATACAATGCCGCAAAAGCACACCCCAACATAAATTTTGTTATGGTTCATATGGATCTCGGCACAGATAACAAACAGGCTCTATCCTATTTGGGTCTTTTGCCGAATTTGTACGGCGATACAACATGGGTACCCGTCTGCACTACATCAGAAGCAATAAAGCGTTACGGAAGCAGTAAGATCGTATTCGGCTCGGATAATCCGATAGACGGACGTGACACATATCTGCACAACAAAACAGGCGACAGATCGCTTTATCAGGAGTACTTTAACGAATTCAAAAAGAGCGTTACACAAGATGATTACGACAATATAATGTATAAAAATGCTCAAAAAATATTTGGCATTAAACTTTTGACTTAAAAATTCTTCTATACTATTGACAAACAGTAAAAATAGGTTTAATCTATTAATAGATAAA
The DNA here is from genome assembly GCA_902761345.1 of uncultured Ruminococcus sp. Taxonomy (GTDB): domain Bacteria; phylum Bacillota; class Clostridia; order Oscillospirales; family Acutalibacteraceae; genus RUG592. The sequence goes on from CACWKD010000006.1 coordinate 3,648, forward strand.
ACAAATTATCGGTAGGTAAGGCTACCACAGGGATACGGGTTGCTGCCGCAAAGTAGTGGAGACACTATACGCAGGTCAACAGGCTGCATCGAATTAAGGTGTAACTTAATGCAATTTCATCGCCCTGTGAAGCTAAAGCTTGAACGATCATTTTGACCGTTGGTCTGCGGACATTTATGTGCTTATAGACTTTTGCCTTGCCCCTATAAATACGGGAGCAAGGCTTTTTATTTTTCGGAGGTGGTTTCAATGAATGAAGAAAAAAAGGAACTAAATATGGAAATCGAACAGATAGCCGAACAGGTACCCGAATACATCTCCGAACGAAAATACGCCGAACTAAAAGATATTCTCATCGAGATGAACCCTGCCGACATCGGCGATCTCATGGAGGAACTTCCACATCAAAGTCTTCCTGTTGTATACCGTCTGCTGCCCAAAGAGCTTGCGGCTGAGGTGTTCGTTTATATTGACCCCGATACTCAGGAACAGCTTATAAAAACTTTCAGCGACAGCGAGCTTAAAGAGGTTATCGACGAGTTGTATGTCGATGATACTGTTGACCTTATCGAAGAAATGCCCGCCTCTGTCGTAAAGCGTATCCTCAAACACACCGACAAGGATATGCGTGAGGAAATAAACAGAATTCTAAAATACCCTAAAGACAGCGCAGGCTCTGTTATGACAACAGAGTATGTCGATCTCAAAAAGAACCTTACTGTCGAGGACGCTTTTTTAAGAATAAGACGTACCGCAGTTGATAAGGAAACGATCTACACCTGCTATGTGACGGACGAGAACAGAAAGCTCATAGGACTTGTAACGGTCAAGGATCTTTTACTCTCGGATTACAGCGAAAAAATCTCTGATATAATGGAGACTAACATAATCTATGTAAATACAACAGATGACCAAGAGTATGTTGCAAATATGTTCACAAAGTACGACTTCTCCACTATACCCGTAGTAGACGCAGAGGAAAGGCTTGTAGGTATCGTAACGTTCGATGACGCTATGGACGTCCTCCTTGACGAAACAACAGAGGATATTGAGAAAATGGCGGCTATCTCTCAGACCGACAACGAAAAACCATACCTGAAAATGTCTGCTTTTGAATTATGGAAAAAACGTATTCCGTGGCTTTTGCTGCTTATGATCTCGGCAACATTTACGGGAATGATTATCTCCTCTTTTGAGGAAGCGCTGTCAAGCTTTGTTGTGCTTACTTCGTTTATCCCAATGCTTATGGATACAGGCGGAAACACAGGCAGCCAGTCGTCTGTTACAATTATAAGAAGTATCTCACTCGGCGATATTGAATTTAAAAACCTGCCCGCTGTTATCTGGAAAGAAATAAGAGTTGCTGTTCTCTGCGGAGTAACTCTTGCAATAACCAATTTTGCAAAACTTATGATCGTTGATAAGCTTATATTCGGCAATGATCAAATAACCGCCTCGGTTGCTTTTGTAGTATGTTCAACGCTTGTAATGACTGTACTCTGCGCAAAGGTTATCGGCTGCACGCTGCCTATGCTTGCAAAAAAAATCGGATTTGACCCTGCTGTAATGGCAAGTCCTTTCATAACAACGATAGTAGACGCAGTATCGCTTGTAGTTTATTTCAGAATTGCTACTGCTTGTCTGCATATAGGATAAAAAATTCTCCCTGAGCATTTTCAGGGAGATTTCTTTTAGTTCAAACGGAATACATAATAATTATTCACTATATCATAAGGCGTATTCAGATCCATAAGCAGCTTTTTAGCCTTGTTGTTAATTACAAGAGTACTGTAAAGATCTATCTGTGCAATATTAGTAGTATAGAATGTTGTTTCGGAGTTGATGTCACGGATTACAAATATAGACTTCTGATTTGCGTCAATAATATCGGGTATACCAATATGAATATTGCCGTAGGTCATAATCTTACTATCGACATTCTCTACCTCGTTTGCTACTACTTCAGGCTCTACTCTCAAACCGTACAAAGTGATAAGACCTGCATTATAAGTTGCGGTATAGTCAACATAAATCTGGTAGTCGGCATATTCTTCATCATCAAAGGTTTCGCAAAGTTCAAGCAAATCATAGTCGAAGTATGCAAGAGCCTTGTTCTCCTCAGCAAAGTTACCGCTGAACAGATAATATGTGTAACTGCCGAAATTATAAAGATACAGCAGTGCAAACAATCCGCAAAGAACATATCTTTTGTATCCCCACAGCTTTGAGAACAGGTACGCAAGAAGAAGCGCAAATGAGAAATATACAGCATTGTAACGGTAAATAGCAACCTGTTCAAGGAAAAACATCGGGTATGTCATAGCAAGCATATAGAAAACCATAAGCACTTCAAAAGAGAACTCTTTTTTCTTGAACGTATAATATATTGCAAATCCCAGCATTGCAAAAAATCCTATAAACAGAAGTATCTGTGATACGCTGATCTTATACTCAAAGAAATGCAGAATATTCTGATAGAATACACCGTACTTATCATCAGCCATAAAGTCGTACTGGTCGTAGCTTGTAAGAGTGTTGAGATTTCGCATTAAATCTGCAAAACTAAATCCCTGCCACTCAATTTCATTTAAACGTCCTGCCGACGCATTAGTAAAGCTTACAGGGCCTATATTAAAGCTTGGAATTACACCCACTACTACGAACAGGTACATAACGATAGGAGAAGCAACTAAAATCGCACTAAAGAATATCGCACCGACCTGCTTAATGTTGATCTTCTTAAAAATAAACGAATATATTATGGCAAGTACCGCAAACACAGGGAGCATCATTACTGCAAGAATGTATGAATACATCGTTACACCAAATGTAATTCCGCTTGCAAAAGCATATTTCATTTTCTGCGTTTTTATGAGTTTAACGTAGAAATACAAGAACATAACAAGCATAGGAAGCATAGCGTTACAGTCGAATGCCCATCTTTCGGACATCAGAAACAGCGGCATAATATCTATAACAGCAGCCGTAATAAGCGAACAATTTAAGCCGAACATTTCATACGCAGCTTTTGTACCGAATATCAGCAGAATAGCACCGAATATTACAGATACCACACGCAGACTAAACACGCTGTATCCGATTATCTTTGAAATGAATACTGCAATATAAACGTACAGACTGCTCTGTCCTGAGCCTGCGTTATTAAAATATATCGGCATTGAAACTCCGTAACGGTCAGTACCGAAGTTTGTCAGCGCCCAGGTGTTGTAACCCATTGATACCTCGTCAATGTGCAGACCTTTAGGAAGTTCCGTAATACCGATAAGTCTTGTCAAAAGAAAGATTATACCGATTATCGTAAAGTAAAGATAAAGCCATTTATGTTCCTTTACGCTTGCGAGAAAACTTTTCCACAAATTCTTTATTCTCTGTGAAAAAGCCTGCTTCTCTTTTTTTTCCTTAGTTTCAGTTTTATCCATTATCTCACCTCAGTAATATGTACAAATTTATTCTATAATTATAACATATTACAGAGGGTTTTGTCTATACATATTTAAAAGTTATAAAAAAGTTCACTTTTCATTATACAAAAGAAAAGCTGAGGTTTTTACACCGCAGCCTTCCTTTAAATATATTAACAGGAGTGATAATCACTTTAAATATGTTCCGTCTGTACCGATCTTACCCGAAGGAGCACCTGCATTTTGAAGAACATATACTCTCATATTGCCCTTACCTATCTCGTCTGTAACAAGAGTACCGTTTGAAACAGTAACTGTATTGCCCGTTACTACTTCAACATAAGTACCGCTCTCAACGCCTGTAAATGTAGCCTTACCCGAAACTGCTACAAGACAATAGCTGTCAACTCCGTCACCTGTATAGCGGCGTTTGTATGCCATATTGCCGTCACAGCCTTCTGTCGAATACTGTCCCTTTTGGAGAGCAGGTATAGCACGTCTTATCTGATTAAGTCTTTGAACGTGCTTTGCAAGAGGGTAGCTCAGAGTTTCCGAAACTTTACCGCTTGCCGTATATTGACTAAAGTCGGTTGCAGTAACATCGCCCTCAAGGTAATCGCCGAAGTAAGCGCGTCCTGTTGTGGAGAGAGGAGCATTAGGACCAACGTCTATGGGATCACCTGCCATAAATTCAACCTCACTGCCGTAGTAAATACAAGGGATACCACGGAATGTAAAGATAAGGTTCAAATTCTCTGCCCACGCCTGTGTGCCGCCGTTGTAGCGGAGCTTTTCGTCTGTATCCTCAGGACCGTAGTCGTGTGAGTCAACATACGTTACTACCCATGTTGAGTCGTTGATATACTGATCCTCTGCAAGTGCAATATTGTACGCAGAATTAGCATTACCGAAGTTTCTGTGCATAGCAAAGTCGATAACGCCCGTACCGTTCCATGCGCTGTAATCGGGAGTATGGTAAGAATTGCCGTTTAAAAATGCGTTTGTACTTGTAGGATTGGTATAGTCGCCCCTGTGAGCGTCATAGTGTGCAATTGATGTCTTGATATTCGCTGTCGGGTCTGTGGTGTTCCAGTTGCCTATCCATTCACTCTCGGTTTCTTTCCATGTAAAGAATGGCGGCGAGCTTGATGGAATATTATGGTTCCATACTTCACGAACTCGTGAGCATACCTCTCCGAATATAAAGAAGTTTTCAATATTGTCAAAAGCAGGGAAATACGCACTGTTAAGCGTCCAGCGGTTGATGTGTTTCTCTGTATCAAGTCTGAAGCAGTCAACTCCCATATTTGCATAATCAACATATGTTTGTGTTATATATTCTGCAACAACGGGGTTTTCCGTATTAATATCTACGCAGTCATCAGCCATTGAGCCTTGCTGTTCGATAGACGACTCATAGCCCATGCCCTGTTCTCTGTGGTAGTAGTTGTTAGGATCGTGAGTAGTACCGTCAAGATTTTTCAGAATATTAAGTCTTGCAAGGTACTGCGGGTACGGTTCAAGGTCAAAATAATCGGGATAAGTTTTGTCAAAATCACAGCCCGGAATTATCTTCATACAATCGGCGTTTCCGAGATTGGAGTAATCCTTTGTAAACATCTCTCCGAGAACTTTTTCACCGAAGTTGCCCGTATGGTTCCATACAACGTCTTGTATAATTTTGATACCTTTAGCGTGAGCAGCGTCAATAAGATCCTGATATGTAGCGCCGCTGCTTTCGTAACGTGGGTCAACCTTAGCAAAGTCAAAAGCATGGTAGCCGTGGTAATCGTAGCCGCTCGCATTCTCAACAACAGGCGTTATCCATATAGCGCTGAATCCCAACGCTTTTATGTAATCAAGCTTATCTATAAGACCTTGGAAATCGCCTCTCCATGCAGGGTCTGAGTCGGGGTTGTTAGCATTCCCGTCCTCCCAGCAGTGAACATTATTGCTTTTATCTCCGTCATAAAAACGAGTGGTCATAACAAAATAAATAGAATCCTCTCTCATATCGGTACGTTCCCAGTCGGAAACAGGATCGCTTTTCTCAGGGTTTTTCTTATACCATTTTCCGTCCTTGTACCAGTATTCACCTGCGGCAGACTGCGTCATTTCGGCGGACTGAGTTCCATTTACAATAAACATAAAGTTGATTTTTGTTATATCGGGAAACTCTATCGTAAACCAGTCTGTTCCCTGTGAGGAATCCGCTGTCATAGCTTTTCCGGGATAATCCACCTCAAGATTACTTGGCAAAGAGTTCCAGTAGTACATTGTCGGTGCGTTGCCCGAGCTGTCCTTATAATGTATAACAATACCGTTTGCAGCAGCAGATTCCTTTTGTACTTCCGCCGCATCTGCTGTAATCATATTTACTCCGGATACTGCAATCGAGCCGGTTGTCACCATTGCAGCAAGCAGGGCACAGCATAAAATCTTCTTCAAAAGCTTTTTCATAGCGTATCCTCCTGTATAATATTTATAAGAGTAAGTGGCACAAATTCCCTTCTAATTTTTCATTATTACTGTTTATATTATAAAATACACCTACATATTTATTGTTATATATTAGAATAATTACGACATTGAAATCTGAATTTACTGTGAAAAAATGGAACTGCATAAACCATACAGTCCCAATGTTATTGTTTGATTATTATTTAAGGTATGTTCCATCGGGACCGATCTTACCCGAGGGAGCACCTGCTGTCTGGAGAACATAACATCTCATGTTACCTTGACCGATAGCGTCTGTTGTAAGAGTACCGCCCGATACCGTTACGGGAGTACCTGTTACAACCTCCACATAGTTACCGTTCTCAACTCCTGTGAATGTAGCCTGACCGGATACTGCAACAAGACAATAACTGTCAACACCGTTTGCGGTATAGCGGCGTTTAAATGACATACCGCCCGAGCAGCCCTCTGTCGAATACTGACCCATCTGGAGTGCGGGAACAGCACGTCTGATCATATTGAGCTTCTGGAGATGAACTGCCAAAGGCTTTTTAAGTGTATCTGCAACAGCGCCGCTTGCTGAGTACTGACCGAAATCGCTTGCCGTAACATCTCCCTCAAGGTAATCGCCGAAGTAAGCACGTCCTGTTTCTGCGAGAGGAGCGTTAGGTCCAACGTCAATCCTTGCTCCTGCCATAAACTCAACTTCACTTCCGTAATAGATACAAGGAATACCACGGAATGTAAACATAAGGCTCATATTTTCTGCCCAAGCAGCTTCACCGCCTGTATATCTGAAATACTGACATTCGTCGGGGGCATAGTCGTGCGAGTCAACATATACAACATTCCAAGTAGCGTCGTTGTAGTAGCTATCGCCGCCAACCGCAGTGTTAAATGCGTTGCCTGCCGTATAGAAATTCCAATGCATCGGGAAGTCGATTACACCGGTACCGTTAGCCTTGCTGTAATCAGGCGTATGATAAGAGTTGCCGTTAAGGAAGGCATTATCGCTTCTCTCTGAGAAATCACTCGCATAAACACCCCACTGAGCAATAGCTGTATCATAGTTGAATTTCCAATCCGTTGTACTCCACTTTGGCGAAGTGGAAGGCTCTGCCCACGTATAGAAGTAACATGAATCCGACGGACCGCCTTCGTTTGTAACCTCACGGCGGCGTGAGCAAACCTCACCGAATATATAAAAATTCTTATAATTATCAATAAACTCGGGGAAATATGCCTCATTAAGTGTCCAGCGGTTGATGTGCTTCTCTGTATCAAAACGGAAACAGTCAACGCCCATGTCAACATACTGCTTGAAACAATCTACAAGGTAATTTGCAACCTCAGGGTTTTCCGTGTTAATATCTACGCAGTCATCAGCCATCTGACCTGTCTGCTCTGTATATGAACCGTAACTCAAGCTTCCATCGTGGTGGTAATAATTATTCGGATCGCCGTCATCGCTCTTGAATGTATTAATTCTTGCGGGATATTGCTCTCCGCCTGTCATAGTTGCATAGTTGGGATACTTTTTAAGAAGATTGGAATCGGGCACTAGCTGAACGGAATCAAACGAACCTAAATCCGCACTGTAATCCTTTTCGAAGAAATGACCTAACTTTCTCTCGCCAAAGTTACAAGTATGATTCCAAACAACGTCCTGTATTATCTTTATATCCTTTGCATGAGCTGCGTCTATAAGATCTTGGAATGTTGCTCCGTTGCTCTCGTAACGTGGATCAACCTGCGAGAAGTCAAAAGCATGGTAACCATGATAGTCGTAACTTGACATATTTTCAACAACAGGAGTTATCCATATAGCGCTAAAGCCCAAAGCCTTTATATAATCAAGCTTATCTATAAGTCCCTGGAAATCTCCTCTCCATGCAGGGTCTGTGTCGGGGTTGTTAGCCTTTGTGTCGTCCCAGCAATGTACGTTGTTGCCCTTATCGCCGTCATAGAAACGAGTTGTAATTACAAAGTAGATCGAATCCTGACGCATATCGCTGCGTTCCCAATCGGTAACAGGATTGCTCTTCTCAGGGTTCTTCTTGTACCACTTGCCGTCCTTGTACCAGTACTCGCCCATAGCAGACTGCGTCATTTCTGCGGACTGTTGACCGTTTACAATAAACATAAAGTTTATCTTGCTGATATCGGCAAAACTTATTGTGTACCAGTCCGTACCCTCGTTTGAATCCGCTGTCATCGGCTTTCCGGGATATTCAACCTCAAGATTTTCAGGCAGCGAATTCCAATAGTACATAGTCGGGGCATTTCCCGAGCTATCCTTATAATGTATAGTTATACCGTTTGCAGCTGCAGACGGCTGTTCAATTACTTCAGCCGCATCTGCGCTTAATGTGTTTGTATTCACTGCGGTGACTGCACCTGTTGTAACAAGACCTGCAAGCAAAGCACAGCACACGATCTTTTTGAATAACTTTCTCATAGGTTATTCCTCCTTATTTAATCGCAAAAATTCGGGAACATACTTTACCAATATATATAATCATTATAAAATAGAGATTTTGTTTTTTAATTCTTTATATGAATTATATTTTAAATAAACGGGTTTGGGAATAACTAAATTTTAGGCACTTTTTTGGGCATTTCCACGAAGATGTAAAAATTTCACCTGATTTTTTGTATTTTAAGACAGTTGTCACTCAGCAAACATAAAACCGTCACTTTTGCTTATGCTTTTGAACCTCTGCCGTTATTTTTGCGGCAAACGATGACGGAACAACCTTAGAGGCAAGTGCGGCAAGCTTCATAGAAGTCCCGGGAATAATTACGGTTTTCCCCTTAAACATCTGCTGTATCGCATACTTGGCAACATACTTGCTCGACAACGGACTTACGGAGAAATTCACTCCTGCTACGCTGTTAAATTCGGTTGCAACAGGTCCGGGACAGAGAGCCGATACAGATACATTTGATCCTGCCTCCCTAAGTTCAAAAGCTGCCGCCTGTGTAAGTCTGAGAACGTACGCCTTGCTTGCGTAGTATGCAGCCATATACGGTCCCGGTGCAAAAGCCGCCGCAGACGCAACATTAAGTATATATCCGCTGTCCCTTTCCTTGAAATCTTTTAGAAACAGTTTAAACAATACGTGCATAGCCTCAACATTCAGACGTATCATCTCAACTTCTCTGGAGGTGCTTGTTTCAGTAAAAGCTCCAAACACACCAAAACCCGCATTGTTGATCAGAATATCTATATTCTCGTCCTTTGTGATCTCATAAAGAGCCTGTGCCTGCTCCGCCGTACCTATATCCATAGCGATTATTCTCGGTGTTGTGTTCAGACAATCCGCTAAGGCTTTAAGTCTGTCCTCTCGTCTTGCAACAAGAATAAGCTCGCAGCCGTACAAGTCAAGTACCCTTGCAATCTCTCTGCCTATGCCCGAGCTTGCTCCGGTAATAAGAACTTTTTTTGCCATAACTTTTCCTCCTATTAAAAATCATTTTTACTAAATTAAGTGTATCACAATTCTACTTTTTGTTCAACTGTACAGTTAAATTTTTTCAAAAATCATAGATCAAAAGATTTACAATATTTTCATTATATTGTCTTGATTATAAAAGAAAATAGTGTTAAACTATTATTCGGTAAGGCAGATAAAACCTACCGTATTTTTATAGATAAGGAAGTATGAAATATGACAAAGGTAGATATTTTTTCGGGCTTTCTCGGTGCAGGAAAGACAACCTTGATCAAAAAGCTTATCAGCGAAGCATATAAAGGCGAGCAGCTTGTTCTTATTGAAAACGAGTTTGGCGATATAGGTATAGACGGCGGTTTTCTTAAAGACGCAGGCATTGAAATAACAGAAATGAACTCGGGCTGTATCTGCTGCAGTCTTGTCGGCGATTTCGGCGAGGCTCTTAAAAAGGTTCTTGAGCAGTACTCACCCGACAGAATAATCATTGAACCCTCCGGCGTAGGTAAGCTCAGCGACGTTATTAAAGCAGTAGAGAACGTTAACTCGGAGGAGCTTGTTTTAAACAGCTTTACTACCGTTGCAGACGCTAACAAGTGCAAGATGTATATGAAGAACTTCGGTGAGTTTTTCAATAATCAGATCGAACACGCAAATGCTATCGTACTCAGCCATACAAGAGGTATCTCGGACGAAAAGCTTGATAAGTGCGTAAAGCTTATCAGAGAACACAACAAGGACGCTCAGCTTATCACAACAGACTGGGACAGCCTCGACGGCAAGCAGATAGTATCGGCTATCGAGAATAAAGAAACACTTGAAGACGCACTCAAAAAGCTCCAAGAAGAAGCCGATGTATGCCCTGTATGCGGACATCATCACGACCATGACCACGAGCACGAACATCATCACGACCATGAACACGAGCACGAGCATCACCACGACCATGATCATGACCACGACCATCATCACCACCATGCAGACGATGTATTCACAAGCTGGGGTACAGAAACGACAAGGAAGTTTACCACAGAGGATATTACAAATGCACTGAACGCACTTACCGATGAAGCTAAGTTCGGAACAATTCTGCGTGCAAAGGGTATAGTTGAGGGTACGGACGGAAAGTGGATACATTTTGACTATGTACCGGGCGAGCCTGATGTAAGATTTGGCAGTGCAGGCACAATAGGCAGACTTTGCGTTATAGGTGCAAAGATTTCCGAAAGTGCGATTGCAGAGCTTTTCGGTGCATAAGCTTAATATAACGGAGGTAAAACATGGAAATTCCCGTATATTTATTTGTGGGATTTTTGGAAAGCGGTAAAACAAAATTCATACAGGAAACGCTTGAGGATAAAAGATTTCACAAAAAAGAACGTACCCTTGTACTTATGTGCGAGGAAGGCGAAGAGGAATACGAACCATCAAAAATCCCGTGCAGCGACGTCTTTTTTAAGACCATAGAGGACGAGGACGAACTTACAGAGGAAACTCTTGCAGGTTTTGCAGAAGAAACCAAGTGTACAAGAATACTGGTGGAGTATAACGGAATGTGGCAGTTACAGACCTTATATGACGCTATGCCGGAAGAGTGGCTCATATACCAGCAAATGACATTCTTTGACGCAAAAACCTTTGCAAGCTACAATCAGAATATGAGAAGTCTTGTTGTAGACAAAGTCAAGGATACCGAAATGGTAGTATTTAACAGACTTCCAAAGGGCGAAGATCAAATGCAGTTTCATACAGTTGTAAGGGCGATTAGCCGCCGCTGTGAAATAGCTTACGAATATGTTGACGGCAAAGTTGTATATGACGATATAATCGATCCTCTCCCCTTTGACGTTGACGCGCCCGTAATTGAAGTAAAGGATAACGATTACGGTTTGTGGTACAGAGATTGTGTTGAAGAAATGATGAAGTACAACAAGAAAACTATCAAATTCAAGGGACAAATAGCACGCAACACAGGCTTTGACAAAAAGACCTTTGCGATAGGCAGACATGTTATGACCTGCTGTGTTGAAGATATTCAGTATTGCGCTGTAATCTGCAAGTACGACAAGGCTTCATCACTTAAACAAGGCTCATGGGCTGAGATTGAAGCAAAAATAGCGATAGAGTTTAACACAAACTATGGCAAGCGTGGCCCTGTTCTGAAAGTAACCTCTGTAACACCTGCCGAAGAACCGGAACAGAGAGTGGTTACATTCTGATTTAGAATTACAAACACCGATACGAACAAGTGTCGGTGTTTAATGTTTTTATTGATTATAACATTTGAACCGAAGATTATTGACTTTATTTTAACAAATGCATATAATAGAAATGACAACAATTTTTTAGGGAGTGATATTATGGACTGCACAAGTACAGCTTATACACAAAACGAAACAAACAACCTTGTAGATATGCTGCTTGAAAGCTACGATAAGCACAGCCTTACAAGCCGTATAGATAAGTGCAACATCGTAAACAGAGATATTCTTATCGAAGTTCTTGATAACCTCAGAAAGATACTTTTCCCGGGATTTTTTGATAAGAAAAAGGTAAGAGGCGAGTATGTGCGTTTTCTTGTAGGCGAGCGTCTTGAATTTGTACAGTATAATCTTAAAAAACAAATTGCCAAGGCACTCGACAATATCGAAACAAGCGATGAGAAATGCGAAGATGAGATAATAAAGAAAGCAGACGAAATAACATATAAGTTTCTTGAAGCTCTTCCCAAAATAAGGGATTATCTGAGTACAGATGTTGAAGCCGCTTTTAACGGTGACCCTGCGGCGTTCAGTACAGACGAGATAATTTTCTGCTATCCCGGAATGTTTGCTATCACAACATACAGAATAGCCCATGAACTGTATCTTCTCGGTGTTCCGCTAATACCTCGAATTATCAGCGAACACGCGCACAATGTTACAGGAATAGATATTCACCCGGGTGCAACTATCGGCAAATATTTCTTCATAGACCACGGTACAGGCGTTGTTATCGGCGAAACAACCGTTATAGGCAACAATGTTAAAATCTATCAGGGCGTTACATTGGGAGCGCTCTCCACAAGAAAGGGTCAGCAGTTGAGAGGCGTAAAACGTCACCCCACACTCGGCGACAATGTTACTATCTACTCGGGAACATCTGTACTCGGCGGAGAAACAGTTATCGGTGACGGAACAACAATAGGAGGCAACGCATTTGTTGTATCAAGCGTATCTCAGGGAATGAAAGTCAGCGTAAAAAATCCCGAACTCGAATACCAGCTCTCGGGGTCAGTTGATATGCCTAACGGAGAATTCTGGGATTGGATAATATGAGAATAAAAGGTGTAATATTTGACGCAGACGGTACTCTCCTCGATTCAATGGGCTTTTGGAACAGCACAGTATACGATATGCTCAGAGAATTCAAAGTAACGGCAGATGACGAAACCTTAAAAGCCCTCATACCTATGAGTATGTATGAAGGTGCGGTTTACTTAAAAAACAAGTATTCTTTAGAAATCTCACCCGAAGAATTTATTAAAAAAGAGAACCTCATTGTTGAAGCATTTTACTCAAACAGTGTAAAATTAAAACAAGGCGTATCCGAACTTTTAACTATGCTTGCAAGCAAAAATATTCCTATGGCAATAGCCAGTGCAACAGACAGAGAACTTATTGAAAAAGCTTTAAAACACAACGGAATATACGATTATTTTGAGGCTATAATCTCTTGCAGCGATGTCGGAGAGGGTAAGTCCTCCCCTGCTGTGTTTAATGCAGCTCGCTCGTTTCTTAATACTGATACATCAGAAACAGCCGTTGCAGAAGATTCTCCCGAGGCTTTGAACACTGCTAAAAATGCAGGCTATATTACAGTAGGAATTTATGACAAAACACAACTTAGCGACTGTCACAAAGAAATCTGTGATTTATGGTTTCCCGATAGATTTGACGCAGATATATTTGCACGATATATATAACTCAAAAGCTGTACCGCACACACTTGCGATACAGCTTTGATTTTTATTTATGGTATAAAAAATGCCCTTTCAAACAACTTTGAAAAGGCATAAAAAAGCGCGCCAAAAGGGACTCGAACCCCTGACCTACTGCTTAGAAGGCAGTTGCTCTATCCAGCTGAGCTATTGGCGCATTATTCACTCTCGTGAATGGAGCAGATGATGGGAATCGAACCCACACGGTCAGCTTGGAAGGCTGAAGTTCTACCACTAAACTACATCTGCATTTATGTTTTGCAATCATCTCTGCAACGATATTTATTATATCACTCAATGCAGGTTTTGTCAAGTGGTTTTATAAAATTTTTTACTTTTTTATTTTACCTCTTAAATTTCTTAAATAATCCTTATCGTCATCTGTTATACGATACGAATCTATGCACTTTTGTATTGCCATTTTCTTAACGGAAACACAAATCCTATCTGAACATAATATCTCCTTAACCTTATCGGAATAGTTTATATATGCTGTTGCCAAAAGCCAAGCCTGTGCCATTTGTACATAGTATTCTTCACTAATTATATTCTGACAGCGTTCAAGCACTGTGTCTATGTAATCATCTTCAAGATAATAATTAAGCATTAATACCAACGCAGCACGTTTACGCCATACATTCTCATCTGACGCAAGCTCTCCTATATAATCAAAGTACTCGGGCAGAAATTTTTTTATCCTTTTAAACGCACTGCAAAACCCGTCGCACACTGCCCAATTATCTATATATGGTAAAAAATCTTCTGTCAGCTCTCTCGACTTTTCAAAGCTTACTGTCTTTACTTGTGCGGTAACATAACCTCTTATCATCACTTCTTCATAATACAATCGTCCGCTGTTTTGAAGATACCCAATGTAATCGCCTTTAAGAATTTGCTTTGCAATTTCCTTTAACACGGGCGTTCTTATCCCCAGTATTTCAAGTGACGAGTTTTTTACTATTGAGGAGTGAAAGTTTCTGTATTTACCGTCTGACAGATCTTCAAGATACTTTATAAACTCGGCATAATTTTCTTTTGTTATCTGTGTATAATCCATTTTATCCTCCTATTAAAATAGACAGCATTTAAGCTGCCTATTTTTATTCTATCGTATTTTCTCGTATAGCGTATTTTACTTTTTTTATCGTATCTTTTGCTTTTTTCTGAGAATGGCTGTTCTTCCACGGTATAGCATACAAAATCCCTGCAAGAGTGCCAACTCCGTACGATAAATGCAGCAAAGGGAATATCAGAAACAGCCACGGTTTAGTTTTATTATATCCGCCGTAGTTTAATGCGCTTATTCCTATTGCGGCGTCAAACAAAATATACAGCCCGAGTAATGCTAACAATAGAACAGCATTACCTTTAATTGCGGCTATTATTCCTATTATAAGACCCATTACAAGTGCAAATGGCGCAAAGTGAAGTATAGACAGACATTTCGGACTAACGAACAATGTCAACCCTATCCATAACCCGTTGGAATACTTCTGTTTTGCCATACCGCGCAAAGAACCCCTTATGTATTGGTTAGAAGTTATTTCCGGACAGCAGGCAAATTTAAACCCTACTTTTCTCATACGGTAATGAATCTCGTTATCCTCAGTCCTGCCTAATGTTTCGTTAAATCCGCCAACTCGTGAAAAAACCGACCGTCTGTATGCCGCATGAAAAAGAGAATTCAAATAGACTTTCTTTTCTTGCTTTCGTCTGTACCCCATTACGGAACTTCCGAACATACACTCCTCCGCAGCAAGCAGAGTGTTATCCCAATCGGAATTATGCTGAGAGATACACGGTCTACCCCCTCCTACAATATCCTCTCCGCTTTCTATCTCCTTTATACAATTCGAGATATAGTCGTGCGGTATTCTTGCATGAGCGTCAATTCTGATTATCACATCACCGTACGCATTACACAATGCCGTATTCCAACCGTGCGCCTGATTTGATTTTTCCTGAGTACAAATATGCACTCTCAAAAAGTCGGAATTGATCCTTGCAAAAGATGAAAGAAGCGCAGGTGTTGTATCGGTTGAACCGTTATCTACAAATATTATCTCCGTCAAGTCGTGCGGATAATCTTGGTTTGAAATATCATCAAGAAGTCCTCTTATCAGCGACTCCTCGTTATAAGCTATCACACATAATGAAACTGTCATACTCAGAGGTCACCGCCGACCGTCCCTCCTTTTGAAAGAGAAATACCGCCGCTGTTATGACTTTCCTCGCCTATATCGCTTAAAGTAAGAGGTTCGGCGTTTTGTGCAGATGTATAGTTCGGATTTGCAAACATACTCCCTGAGTTATCAGCGGTGATAACCTCTCCCATATTTTGAACAGGCATTGAAACAGGTGTCTGAGGTATTGCCGGGTGTAACTGGTCATACTGTTCCAACAGATATTTTGCAGATATAAAATGTGCGCATGAAATATAAGGTACGGCATATAGACAAGGAACTACCAAAATATAAGATATTATCCAGCCTATAAAAGAAAATGTAAGTTTTACCAGCTTAGTAACATTTCCCTTTGACACAGCGGCGCCTTTCTCAAAACTTTCGTTTATACTCAAGCCGTCTGTATAAAGCATAAGCGCAAATGTGTATCTGAGTGAAAACAGATATGCTCCCAAAACTCCGAGCAATCCAAGTACAGCCACAATAATATCAGCATAATCTCTGTCCTCAAACAGCAAATATCCTCCCAAGCACGGTAATTCAAACAAAATAAGCACAGCAACACAGCTTACTATTATTCTTGTCATAAATTTTACGCAGTCTTTATAAATGTCGCCTGATGAAAAGTATAAAAACATATCGTCGATTTTCGATTTTTTATCCTTTGCAAGCGAACACATTATTTTTACATATCCTGCAAACATAGGCGACAACAGAAGAAGTCCTCCTACACCCAAAAGATGAAACAGTATAAAGAAAACAAGCTTTACAGGGTTCTCCGCTGCCGCAGTACCAAAGTCATCGTAATCACCCATTATCTCAAAAGCCGATTCTATTACAAGAAGTACCGCAAGCACCACAAGCAACTCAGTAAAAAGTGCTGTGATAGCTTTAATCCAGTTCCCTTTTAGTGCAGCTTTTGCCTCATTCTTAACAAATTTTTCTACATTCATTATTCTTGTCAACTCCTAACCGTTTCAGAACTTCATCATTTCGCACATTGCCTCAAGACATATTCTAAAATGCTTAAAGAATTTTTCTTCATCAAGCGATTCGTCCGTATTATGCATTCTTGAATCATCATCAGGGAACACAGGTCCAAATGCAACACCCTTGCCTCCAAGCGTCCTTGCATACGTTCCCCCACCCGTTGTATAAAGCTCGGGGGCTGTTCCCATAACATTTTCATACGCTTTCGAGAGTATCTTTACAACATCGGAATTCTCATCAAGGAAAAGAGGTTTTTCTTCGTCTATAACCTTGACCTCAAGTCCCCACTCGCCTGCTTTTTTTCTGATTTGTTTAAGCACATCTTCACCATTGGCAGTAACGGGATAACGTATATCAAGCACTGCCTTAGACTCGTCTTCTGAAACAGAAACTCTCGACAAGGTAAGCGTAAGCTCCCCCGACTCGTCATCACGCATGGACACTCCCAGAGAACTTCCGTTTGTTTCATCACCGATACAACAGTCTATAAAATAAATGAGGTTTCCGACACTCTCATAGCCTGCTGATTCCGTAACTATATCCGCAAGCGCCGCAGCAGCATTAAAACCCTTATGCGGTTCGCAGGCGTGGGCGGCTTTACCCTTAGAGGTTATCTCTACGCCCTCTTTTGTATAGTTTATATCAAACTCTCCCGGAATAGCGTGAACATCGCAGGGAACCCACCCACAGCCGTTTACCAAAGCATAAGCCGAATCGGGGACTACATTATTTGCGCTGCCTGCCTCAAACTTTAGCAATAATACATTATTTACAGTAGGGTCTGATAATTCAAGGTGATATATACCTTTCTCACCCTTGCATATTCCATACTCTGAATCAGGAGTAAAGCTCATATCGGGAACAGGCTCTTTTGAAAAATACGTTTCCATATCTTTCATTCCTATTTCCTCTGATGTTCCGAAAATAACCCTAACTCTGTTGCCTGTAATTCCGCACTCTTTTAAGGCACGCAGGCAATATAATGCACATAAAGCCGAACCTTTGTCATCTGCAACGCCCCTGCCGTACATTCTTCCGTTTTTTCTGGTAAGCGCGAACGGCTCACAGCTCCAATCCTCAGCTTTTGCAGGAACAACGTCAAGATGTGTGAGAACTCCGCAGATTTTTTCTCCCTCACCAAACTCCGCATGACCTGCTATATTATCTATATTTTTAGTTTTTAAACCAAAACTCTCAGCCTTATCAAGCATCCACTTCAATGCCTGCTGAGGGATTTTATCTCCCTCGGCAGACACGGAGCGTATTGAGAGAAGTTCGTTAAGATCATCAAGAAATTCTTCTCTGTATTCTTCTATGACCTCGTCAAAATTTTTCATATAATCGACCCTTTCCAAATCAAATACATATCTTAATATTATTCTTTCTTATCAAGAGTAATGTTTTTCCCCTTTTTATCCTTTGCCCTTTTCTTATCAAAAGATTTTTTTACATCTGTTTTTTCATTATCGGCAGACGCTGCACTTTCCTCTGCCTTTGTATCCTCCGCAGGTACCGTGCTTTCCTCTGCCTTTGTATCCTCCGCAGGTACTGTGCTTTCCTCTGCCTTTGTATCCTCCGCAGGTACTGTGCTTTCCTCTGCCTTTGTATCCTCCGCAAATACTGTATTTTCCTCAACTTTAGTATCTATGGTGGATTCTTCTTCGGTTACAGGCGACATCTTATACTTTTTCTTCATAGGCTTTCTTCCCACAACAAGATTACGGTATCTGTCGCCGAGCTCATCAGCCGCACCTATTGCATAGACCTTGTAACTCTTTTTCATACGAAGCTTAGGTCCTAACAGATTTTTCTTTTTTGATATGATCAAATAAATAACATACAGTACAATGCTTACACCCGTAACAATAAGACCTATATCAAGTCCGGGAGTTTTATATTTAAACACAATATTGCTTGTTGCGCCGCCTGTTACCCTTACTGCCATAAATCCTATGTCTACTTTTTCTATTTCGGCAGGCTGACCGTTGACCTCTGCTGACCAGCCGTTTTCATAAGGTATGCTGAAAAATACAAGTCTATCCTTACCGGCGGGCGGAGTTATCGACGCAGTAAAAGAACTTTTGCCGTACTCAAATGACGAGCATACATTATCTTTGAGCTGCGCGCAATCAATCTTGTATGATTTCTCATCATACTTTAACGTTTTTACATCTACTATATGCGTCATCATACTGCCGAATTTTTTTACCTGTTCGTCATTAAGAACAATAGCTTTCATAAGGAGCAGATGACGAGCGTCTTCATCAAGCGAATAATACTGTTCCTCGGTAATATACTTATCAAAATAGAAACCATAAGGAAGATAATATTTATTCTCATAAATTTTAAAGCCATTCTGAGTATCTACATACTTATACCCCGGCATTTTTGTCTTGCCCTCTGCATTTGCAAAGTCGTTTGAATCGGTAGCGTCATCAAACAGATACTTTACAGACAGCAGACTTCTTATTGCGTAACAGTTTGTTTCGGGACGTGAACCAACATCTCTCGAAACTCCTATCGACGGATAGAACTCATATATAGAACCCGGCACTACGCTTTGGAACGCCTGTATTGTCGGAAGCTGCCAGAACATTCCCATATTATCCATAGAGTCATAGAAATCAACTCTCATATTCTGCAAATCATCGTCAAGCTCTATATCCTTGCCGTTATTGAGTGCATAAGGAATAATAAAGTTATCTACATCATAGCTGTGGCTTTTTCCAAGACCTATAATATACCCCGAGTACAATACGGAAATAACTCCAAGACAAGCCATAGCCTTAACATAAAAACCTTTTTTATCCTTTTTAAGAGAACTGATAAGAATTGTAACCAACGCAAGCGACAACATAGCTATTGCAGCATATATCCAAAATCTGTCACGGTAGTTTTCAAGACCGATAGTTTCGATAACCGTTTCAGCGTCCTGGTTGCCGTTTGGCATAGTTCCTATACCGATCGTAATTGCCGCTGTAATAACAGCCGATACTGTAATAGCTTTCTTCCATTTTGTCTTTGAATTTTCAATAGCTATCACTGTCGCAAGACTGAACATAAGCGTAAGCATATAAAACCAGCGAGCGTAATATGTCATTACAAACATTTGGAAAATACTGTTGAGTATCGGAATAATCGTACACAAGAGCAGGAACGGCAGAAACTTTTTAAGCCAACCCTTGCTTTTCGATTGTAAAAATCCTATAACTCCCGTCATACCAAACAGCGGCAGCCACGCAGCAATTGACGCCCACTTCGAGTTGGAGTCGGGTGTAAAGTTTGGACGTGCAGGAATATCGGGAGGGAAGAACATTGATGAAATAATATGCAGGTATCTCTGTTCGTTATCATAGAGAAGTGTTCCCCAGCCTACGGGTGCGTCGTTTACACGGGGGTTTTGTACTACAAACAGCACAGTCGGAATAAGTATAACAGCCGTAGCCGCAAAACCTACAACAACCTCAAACGCAAGTGCAACAAACTCCTTTGCGTTAAGCTTCCAGCAGTTCATATACATCTTTACAAACCAGTATATGATGACAAATGCAACCATACCAACAAAGAAGTAATAATTTACAAAACACGCCCAGAACACGGCAAGAGCGACTATTCCTCTGCGTTTGGTTTCCATATATTCATCTATCGCCGCAAGCAAAAGAGGGAAAAACACTATCGCCTCATGAAAATGGTTAAAGAATACATTATACACGGAAAATCCCGAAAATGCGTACAGTATTCCGCCCATAACTGCAATATTCTTATTTCTTACATATCGTCTGAGATAGATATATCCCGTAAGCGAGGCTGTACCGAATTTAAGTATAAGAAGCGGTCCCATAAGGTGAGGTACAAAGTCGCTCGGGAACGGCAGTGTAAGCCAGAAGAACGGGCTTGTCAAAAGATAAAACGTATACGAACCGATAAGGCTTGAACCTAAATCAGTTGTCGTTGACCACCCGAAATCACCTTGTCTTACAGCGTCGTGTACCATTTGATAGAACGGTACCTGCTGTACGTTAAAGTCACCGTAATAAAGAAAATAGCCGTGTCCAATCACAATATAAGGTATAAAGAATGCCGCAGACAAAAATAATCCCAGCAAAAAAGCCTTATACCAGTAATGCTCCTTTCGGGCAGGACTGTTTAATCTTTGACCCATAAAATAAACCTCCTGTTGTATTATTCTACTCTGTAATACAGAAATAGAAAAAAATCCATATATGGTTTATTATAACATAACAACGCTGTAAATTCATTAGTTTTACTGAAAATTTACAAAATTTTTTTATGGCATTTTTCAGTAAAAATAACAAATGTATTTTCCCGGCAGAATATTGTTGAAATGATTAAATAACTATTGATTTTTAGCTCGATTTTTGTTATAATTACATTTACTGGACAACACAAGTGATTTGTATAAACGAGGAGTCAAAATTATGGATAGAAAAATAAAAATTACTGCGGACAGCACCTGCGATTTAAGCCCTGAAATGTGCAAAGAATTTGGGGTTGAGCTGATTCCGCTTCACATAGTTTATGACAGTGAAAGCTTTGACGACGGCATAAATATTTTCCCGTCCGATATTATAGAACGCTATAATACAAAAAAGCAGCTTCCGAAAACATCTGCCGTTACTTCATGGGAATATGCGGAGGTTTTTAAAAAGTATATTGACGAGGGCTATGACATTATTCACATCTCTTTGGGAGCGTCTATATCCTCCACTTATCAGAACTGCGTTATGGCGGCTCAGGATCTGGGTCATGTCTACCCTGTTGATTCACAGAGTCTTTGTTTAGGCTCGGGTCTGCTTGCCTGCAAAGCGTACGATTTAATAGATGAAACAGACCTTTCCGCAGAAGAAATAGCAGAGGAGCTTAAAAAGCTTGTTTCTCATATCAGTGCAAGCTTTGTTATAGATAACCTTGAGTTTCTGCGGGCAGGAGGACGCTGTTCAACTCTTACAATGCTCGGTGCAAATCTGCTCAACATCAAACCTTGTATAGAGGTCAGCAATTCAAGCGGTGCTTCTATGACAGTCGGCAGAAAATACAGAGGAAAATTCGATAAGGTCATTACCGAATACACAAGAGAAAAACTCTCGCAGTTCTCCTCCTTTGACACAAAAAGAATTTGTATCGCACGCACCGATGTTCCTGATGAAATAACAAACTTGGTTTATCAGATAATCAAGGAAACAGGTATCTTTGAAAACATTTACCTCTCCCACGCAAGCTGTACAATAACAAGTCACTGCGGTTCGGGTACTTTGGGTATTTTCTTTATGACAAAATGATAACATTATAAATAAATACTATGATGTTATAGGAAAGGGAGCAATATTAAATGACATTGCTTAAATCAGGTACTTATTCTGTAAATAAGAAAAACAAAGCAGACGGATTACAGCTGCTTGCAGATATTAACGACGGTACAGTTGCCGCTGCATTTTTCGACCCACAGTATCGAGGTGTATTGGATAAACTAAAATACGGAAACGAGGGTAAATCAAGAGGTAAAGCCAGATGTGAACTTGTACAAATGAGCGAAGAAACAATTGTTGACTTCATTAAAGAAATTGACAGAGTGCTGAAATCAAGCGGTCATCTGTTCCTTTGGGTTGATAAATTCCATCTTTGTCAAGGTATTCTGAGTTGGCTTACAGATACAAATTTAAATCTTGTAGATATGGTAGTTTGGGATAAGGGTAAGATCGGTATGGGTTACCGTACAAGGAGAAGATCCGAGTATCTTATTGTTTTACAAAAATCTCCCGTAAGAGCAAAGGGCTGCTGGAACGACCACGCAATTCCCGATGTATGGGAGGAAAAAGCTCCTAAGATCCACCCCCACAGCAAACCGATTGAACTGCAAAAACGACTTATAGCAGCAACAACAGCCAACGGAGATTATGTACTCGACCCTGCAGCCGGGGGGTATTCCGTTTATGAAGCCTGCAAAGAACTCGGAAGAGATTTTATAGGTGGTGACATTGAATATGGCGAAGATTAGAAATGCAAAACCTAAGAGTAAAAGCGGCGGTTATGAGCGTCTTGTCGGAAACAGAGAATTAGCATTGATTTTTACAAAAGCACACTCAACCGTAATCTCCAACGGTACCGAACTTGAAAAGATCATTAGTGAAAAATCAACCGTTATTAACGATCTGGACACGTTTATTGAAAAATGTGACAATGGCTCTATTCAAGACGGGTCATATCTTTGTACAAAAAAAGTTGTAAAAGCTTCAAGCTATAAATTAAAGAAGCACGAGCCCGATTTTATTGCTTTTACTGTAAACAAAAACAGAAATCTATGTTATGTTATAGAACTTAAGGACGGAGATGCCTTTGATACCAAAAAATCACTTGCGGAAAAAGAGATGCTGCAGCTTTTTGTCAATCATTTAGCTCCCAAAATCCCCTTTAGAACTAAGTTTTATATATGCTGTTTCAACCAATCGGATAAAGAAAAAATTGTTACGGGGTTTAAAAACACATTTGCAATCGAGGAAGTAATGACAGGCAGAGAGTTTTGCAACATTCTTGATATTGATTACGACGCTGTTATAAAGCTCAGAAGCGATGATGTAGAAGATAATTTCAATTATGTTACAGAGAGCATATTGGAGATAAAAGATATTCGCTCCCGATTTTTGCAAGACCAACGTTGTCACATACCCGAAAATGATTTTTACGATACCGACGGTACAGAAGATAATAATGAATAAAGACTCTAAGAATTTGTTTGATAAAAAGATAACGCTTGAACACATAGATGACACAGCTGCACAAAAAGTCAAAGAAATGCTTGAAGTATCTTTCTGTGAACTTTTGTGTAAATATAAAGACTATGACACTTCGCCTGCCTGTGAAGAATTAAGCTCTATCAGAAACAAAATCAATACATCGGACTATTATTTTATTAAATATGATAAAACAATAGTGGGTGCTATACGCATTATAAGCAAAGGTGAAAGCTGTCGTGTTTCTCCTGTTTTTATCCTGCCAAAATACAGAAACAAAGGATATGCCCGACAAGCTATGCTCATTTCAGAAAAAATGTACCCTGATATATTCAAGTGGGAGCTTGACACTATCAAGCAAGAGGAATACCTTGTAAAATTATATAAGGAACTCGGCTACACCGTAACAGGCAGAGAATACGATATAAAACCGGGAATGACCATAATTTTTATGGAAAAAAATATTACCGCAGAAAGTCTTTAGTTCGGCTTTCTGCGGTTTATTATTAATAAGGCATTATAAGCGTTATACAGGTATCTTCGTAGCTATCGCCCTGCTTTACTTCCGTAATAATTATCTTCAGACTTTTAGTATCTACTGCTTTTGGAAATTCTATCGTTTGTAAATCTCTGCTGTCGGGGTCAATATTTGTTGTATATGTATCACCGTTGGAAAATTCAAAAGTAACCTTGCTCATTCGGCTGTTTTTCTTGAAAACCGTACTGTCGTATGTATAGCCGTTCTTTATCTGACAACCGTGAACAGTCTGTACTTTATCATCATACAGCATAATGTATTCGCCCTCGCCGTTACCCGATACGCCCTCACACCAGCATGTATTATCAGCGTGAAGTGCATTTGAGGCATAATAATTATATCCGTATTGAGGCTTTAGCTCCGACGAGGCTTTTACATAACTAAACACAGGCTTATTCTTATTTGTATTGTTACTGCTGCTGTTTTCGGACGGCTGTGCGATACTGTTCTTACCGCTTGACACTGAGAAACTTACCCTATTGCCTTTTGAAAGATAAGTCTCTTTTCCCGGATTTTGTGATACAATGGTATCTTTCGGATAATAATCGTTATAGGAATATGTATAATCTACCGTCAAACCTTCCTCTTCAAGCAATTTCTTTACATCACTTATGTCACGTCCCGTATAATCATCAAGCTTCACATACTGTGACATATCTTTGCCCTTAGACACTATAAGATAAACAGTAGAACCCTCTGCGGCTGTATATTCATCGGAAGAACCGCCCGAGGGATTTTGCGACATTATATAACCCTCGGCAGTGGTTTCGCTGTATTCGTAGCCGCTTACATACGCTGTAAGAGAGTTATCCTTTAGCTTCTTTGTACCCTCATCAAGCTTTAGTCCGACGACATTGGGAACATGGACTGTCTTCACGTTGTCATTCGGCGAACTGCTCGCCTGTACTTCTGCGGACTTCGATACTATTATTTTTACAGAACCGTCATTACTTATAACAGTGTAAGGCTCGGGGTCTTGCTCAACAACCGTATTCTCTGCAATATCATTAACTTCTCTGTATTCAATCACACAAGTTAATCCCGCTTCACGAATTTTCTCCTGTGCGACATCAAGCTTAAATCCCACAACATCGGGTACTGTTTTTTGTTCGGTCACACTGTTATCTGTCGAAACAACATTATTGTCGCTGTTATTATCATCGTCAAAAACTATATTAACTAAACCCATTGCATGCAGTGCTGCAAATATTACCGCAAGAACAATCAGGACGCCCATAAACTTGCCGAATATACTCCAGCCGTTTTTCTTCTCGGGCGGATTATAATTAACATTATTATTTCTGCTGCCGTAACCTTGCGCTTTTGAACGTGTACCGGTCACAACGCTGTACCCGTCTTTAAAATCATTTTTACCCAAATCCTCGGGTATATCATACGGAGAACGATGTGGAGTTGCCGCCTTAGCGCTTGCTAAAAAATCGTAACCGCAAGTAGGGCAAAAATTTTCATTATCCCCCACCACTCTGCCGCATTTGGGGCAATTTTTCATTATACATTCCTCCCTCTAATCAACACTAAATATGACAATATGCGGTACAGCATAATACCGTACCGCAAAGACATCATAACTCGTTTCTTCCCTCAAGTGCCCTTGCAAGAGTAACCTCATCGGCATACTCAAGATCCGCACCGACAGGAATGCCGTAAGCAAGCCTTGTAACCTTTACTCCCAAAGGTTTGAGCAGTCTTGAAATATATATAGCCGTAGTTTCACCCTCTGCGGTTGCGTTGGTAGCCATTATCACTTCCGACACGCCGCCCTCGGACACACGTTTTACAAGTTCTTTTATGCTTATCTGATCGGGGCCTATTCCGTTGAGCGGAGATATAACACCATGCAGCACATGATACACACCCGAATATTCCTGCGTCTTTTCAAAGGCTACAACGTCCTTTGGCTCCTCAACTACGCATATCGTAGAATTGTCCCTTTTTACACTTTTACAGATAGGGCAAAGCTTATCGTCCGTCAAATTACAGCAGCGTTCACATTTATGTATATTGTCGTGTGCGTCCATAATTGCCTGAGAAAACTGCAGTGCGTCATCTCTCGACATATTAAGCACATGATAAGCAAGCCTTTGCGCAGACTTTGCGCCAATACCGGGCAGTCTGTTAAACTGGTCTATCAAACGTGCAAGCGTCGGAGCCTGAAATCCTGCCATATCAGAACAATCCCGGCATATTAAGTCCGCCGGAGATCTTTGTCATAACTTCTTCCTTTTCCGTTGCAGCGGCTCTGAGCGCCTCGTTTACGGCAGCTATAATAAGATCGGACAGCATATCTATATCCTCAGGATCTACAACCTCGGGCTTCAGGTCAATTTTCTTAACTTCCATTCCTCCGGTAACAGTAACCTTTACTGCTTCTCCGCCTGCTGTTGCGGAATACTCCTTTGCCTCAAGCTCTGTGCTTGCTGCGTCCATTTCTTCCTGCATTTTCTGAGCCTGCTTTGCGAGCTGCTGAATGTTAGTCGGCGCTGAATTGCCATATCCCTTTGGTAATCTTGCTTTCATTGTAAATTCCTCCAATTGTTTTTTCATACGGTCATTAATCTACCGTTACCTTTATATCTGAATCTGAGATTTGCTCAATAAATTCATCCAGTTTTGATTTTTGTGCAGGTGCGTCCTCCTGCGGTTTTCTGTACGGGCCTATTTTATAGCTGCGTCCCATAACCTTTTTAATTGCTTCACGAATAAGCAGGTTTCTCGTCTTATCGCTTCTCAAAAACGCAAACGCACTGTCATCGGGTGCGTCTATCAGAATGTAATCCTCCGCCTCATACGCACAAGTGCCTCTCATTCTGTGATATAGAGTAGTGGAGCGTGACTTCATCTCGTCCATTATTTCTTCCCAGCAATCGAGCGGCTGCGCTTTTGCAATAAGTCTTTCCATAAGATCTGAGCTGCTCTTCTTGGGTTGGCTCACAGTATTATGTTTTTCTTGTACAGGAGTTTCTTTTTTAGTATCAGGTAAAGTCTGCTCCTGCTTTTTGCCGTTATCCTCGGCTATCCTGCTGTTTTGGGAAATATTTACTCCCTGACGCACCATCATTTCGAGCTTTTCAAGTCTTGCGGTAATTGACGACAGGTCATCGGCAAGCTTAGGACTGCACAATTTGATCATACAGGTTTCAAACTCTATCTTATTACTGCCGCCTCGAAACATTCTTTCAAGCGAGCCTTGAAGTACATCTATACATCTCACAATTGACGACAAAGAAAACTTTTCCGCCTGTGTTTTCGCTCTTTGCATCTCATCGGCAGACATAATAATAAGTTCGTCTGCATTTTTTTTCATAGTTTTTATGAGCATAAGCGTTCTGAAGTGCTCAGTAAGTTCCTCGCAAAGTCTTGAAATACTTTTTGATTCTCTGTGCAGGGTGTTTATCGTATTGATAGCAAGAGGTATATCCTCATTTTTTACAGCGTCTGCAAGCGTAAACAGATAGTCACGTCCTGCAAGTCCTGTCGCCTCTCTTACAACATCAGACCCGATATTATCCGATAAACCTATACACCTGTCAAGTATAGAAAGCGCGTCACGCATAGCGCCGTCTGCTACTGCCGCTATAAGCATAGCGCCGTCATGAGAAAGCGATACTCCCTCGTGTTCTGCAATATATTCAAGACGAGCGGCAATCGCTTCGGGAGCAATTCTGTTAAAATCGAAACGCTGACATCTCGAAAGAATAGTAGCAGGGATTTTATGTACCTCTGTTGTTGCAAGAATAAACACTATATGCGACGGCGGTTCTTCCAAGGTTTTAAGCAAAGCGTTAAACGCGCCCTGACTCAGCATATGTACCTCGTCTATGATATACACACGGTACTTAGCCTCACCGGGAGTAAACATAACCTCATCAAGCACATCACGGATATTGTTTACGCTGTTGTTAGAGGCGGCGTCCATTTCCACAACGTCCATAATATTGCCGTTCATTATGCCTACACAGTTGGAGCATTTTCCGCACGGCTCACCATCGTGAGGATCTAAGCAGTTGACTGCTCTTGAGAGTATCTTTGCACAGGTAGTCTTGCCCGTTCCCCTTGACCCTGTAAACAGGTAGGCATGAGAAATTCTTCCGGATTTTATCTCGTTTTTCAGAGTTTCGGTAACATGAGGCTGACCTATTACATCGGCAAACCCTTCGGGACGCCATTTTCTGTACAAAACACGATACACTCTATCCCCTCCCCAACCGTCTTTATACAAAAAAACCCATATACTTTGATATACGAACGACAGACTTACTGCATCGCAGAGGGCAGCTCCGCTTAATGCTGCTCGGTTCCCCGCCTGACATGGTTCACGGCGCCCCATCGTACAGGGCCTGCCGCCCGCATATAAAAATATATGGATTTTTCGTTAGCTTTTTTATTATACAACAATTCTCTCAAAAAATCAATAGGTGAATACAATTTTTTTGAGATAATTATTGACAATTTAATTTTCAGAATATATTTTTTTCTATTCCGACATCATTAAACACAATATTTTCAGTACCTCTAACCTAAATTTGTAATCTTTTATATATTGAAAACATTAATGCAATTGTATATAATTATAGTGTCGGATTTTTTCCGAACTCAAAGATTACGGAGGTTATCTAAATGAAAAAAGCTGCTGTACTCATTTCTGTCTTGCTTGCGGTATGCTCACTTTCTGCCTGCGAAAGCACACAAAATACACCCGACACTTCTGTCACATCAAGCGCTCAAAGCGTTGTGACTTCTTCCGATACAACAACGGACAGTGTTTCTGATACCGAAACAAGCTCCGGTAAAGAAACTTCTTCAAAAAACACGAGTTCCAAAAAAGAGGAATCTAAAAAAGACGAATCTAAAAAGGATACGTCTAAAAAGAACGAATCAAAGAAAAAGGAATCTAAACCCGAAGAGCGCGGCGATGTTATACCCTCTCGTTCCGATGAATACGAGGCTACACCTAATACAGAATCCAAAAAGTCGGAGAAAAAAACCACCGATACAGATACTGCGACTGATACAGATACTGTAACTGATACCGATACTTCTACCGAGGAGTTTACCGACAATCCTACCGATACAGAGGAAAAACCCGAACCGCCGTATCTCTCGGGACTGTGGATAGTTGAAAAAATTATCGACGCCGACGGAAAAGAGGTTGACGGACGTGACATCTATGGCGCTGCGTTTAACTATGCAGGTGTGCTTGACTTAAACGAAGAGGGCGAGTTTGAGCTTACGATCGGTATTATTCCCGAGGGTCAAGTAAACAGCGGTCTTTACGAACAGCGTGAAGACGTACTTGTACTCCAGTACGACGACGGCAACTATACGCAGGTATTTCTTGACGTAACGGAACTTGACGGAATTGAAGTGCTTGCTTTCCCCGTTACAACAGGCGGCAAAAATTATACAATATACTTCTCACGATAAAAAACGCCACATTCCCCTATACCTGAGGAATGTGGTTTTTTACATTATATTAATTATTTATAATTGATAAATTAATAAGTAAGGTGTATAATTGTATCATAACAGTAATATTATCAAAGGAGTTTTCCGTTATGAAAAAAATTATTATCACAGCGCTTCTTGCAGCCTTGACGCTCTCTCTTTGTGCCTGTGAAAAACAAGATACAACTAATAACAGCAGCACAAGCAGCACAACAAACTCGATAGTTTTCGATGTTGATGACTCCGAGGAAGTAAGCAGTGCGGATACCGACAGTACAAGTACATCAAGTAATTCCGAAAGCAGTTCCAAAAGCAGTTCCAAAAGCAGTTCCGAAAGCAGTTCCGAAAGCAGTTCCGAAAGCAGCAAAAGTCACGCAGATGTATCGTCAAAGGATACCTCTTCAAAGCAGCAGATAACGCCAAAAAACACTGTATCAAAGAAAGACACAAGCTCTGCCGAAGTTTCTTCCGCACAAGATACAGACAGTGAAGATGATGTTATCCCGATTGAGATAGAAAGCGAACCGACAGGATTTGAAAGCCAGATTTCAGGCAGTTGGTCTGCCCGTAAAATTCTTGACGGAAACGGAAACGAAGTAAGCGGCGAAGAACTTTACGGTTCGTCATACAGGATTTACGGCGGCGCTATCGAGTTCAGCGATGACGGAACTTTTTCACTGAGAATGGGAGTTAGCAGTGATGACGCAACTTCTCAGGGTACATTCACATACGAGAGCGGAACAGATATACAGCTTCACTTCTACGATGACTCGATCTCATCCTGCACCATTGAAAATATTGACGGTACGGATACTATCAAAATGCCGTTTGATATTTTCGGAGATACGTTTACTGTCTACTTTACTTTAGAATACTGATTATTATACAAACAAACCGCATTTGAAAGCCAAATTCAAATGCGGTATTTTATTATATCAAATTTTCCGTAACTCCGTCGCCTACGTTCGGGTGTCCCGCTGAATAGCATACATCTAATACAAACAAAATAATCAGCACAATGCAAATTACTGTTTTGGCTTTATTTGGTATCTTTTTGAAAAGGTTATCTACAAACGGCGCTATAAAATATGTCATCAGCACTCCTGCAAGACCAAATACAAGCAAGCCCTCAAGACACACCCTGCCGTTTATATTCATAAAGTATCCCTCATAGTCCCACCACTTTAAATCAAAGCACTTTTCAAGTATCCATGAAGTCATATACTCTACCGTACCACATACAAAAAACGAGCTTGTAAACATCATTGCAGGATTTTTTCTAAGTCCTCTCAGGAACACCACAATAATTATTCCCGCAACTCCGTAAATTGGCAGCCACGGACCGAGCATCGTTCCTCTGTTGATAAATCGTCCCTCGTTTACCATATAAAAGATTACTTCCCAGAACCAGCCGATAAACGAGAAGAAGAAGAAAAACAATACGCTTGTTTCAACGGAATAGTCACGCTCAAAATTTATTGTAGAGAGCCACTTCAATCTGTCCAAAAACTCTGTCGGGCATTTATCTTCGGGGTAGCTGTCAAGATTTTCCTCATTAAGATACAATGCGTCATCATACAAAAACATTCCGTTTTCTATGGTTTTGCGTTTATTCTCTCTTAATCGTGAGTACACTTCCGTATATACGCAGTCACGATAAGGATTTAAGAAAAACAGCGATGACAAATGAAACGTAAATCCGTCTATCATAGCTATCGGCAAAAGCAAAAGGTCTATTTTAAACATATTCAGCTTATCATTCATCATCAAGTCCTTAGACATTTTAAAAGCTTCTTCTGTCGTAACATTCGGATTTTCCGCAAGAATGTATGGTATCATCATATATTCGTAGTGCTTGTAAAACCCTCCGATTATTGTAAAATTCCACAAGGTCTGTTTAATAGAACGTATCATCATAATATATGCTATATGTCGTGTATGCCCCGTAAGGTAAGGGAACATCAACGCACCGACTTTAGTATCATAATACAGTCTGTGTTCCATAAAATATCTGCTTTTCCCGACAAGGAGAACATTCTTTACATAAACGGTTATCAGTATAGACAACAGTGCCATAATAAATATGGTCACCCACTCCGAAATTGAACCTCCGAACAGCATTTTGTTAATACCGTTGAGTATTCCGAAACCAAACGAGCCTGTTCCGGTTATCTCATTTACAAAGACAGAAAATACCCCTCGTGAGTATTTCTCCTGCATAGTTTCGGGCGGAGTTGATACATAATACATATTACGCTTGTTTATAAACTCATCTAATACCTCGAAATTTGTTTTATGTTTTATTTCAAGCATAACAGAATTATTACTGATATAGTCGGTTCTGTTAAGCATTGTATAATTGTAACCGCCGCTGACTATTATAGCGATAAAGAACACTATTACAACATTATAAAAGTAATGCGATTTAAGTCTTGAAAGCGATGTCCTTAGTATATCTCTGTGACTTCCCATACATGCCTCCTCTTTTCTCAAAACACTAACATTACTATTTTATACGCAATCGGACTTTTTTTCAACCCTTTTCGACACAATATTATTCATAAAGATTTATTACTTTTACAGCAATAAAAAGTCAAATTTTACATCTAATAAAATTTTTTTTACTGCACACAATACTATCACGGTGATAAAAACGAAGATTTCACCGTGAAAAGATGTAATAAAGCCGTATCGGTTTTTATTATGTCAAAGAGAGGAGTTATACCGATACGGTGTTTCTCCGACACAAATAGAAAAGGAGAATAATATTATGTCATCTAAGAATAATAACAAGCTTAATGTTCCCGAGGCAAGGGACGCCATGAACAAATTTAAGATGGAGTGTGCAAACGAAGTAGGCGTAGACCTCAAGCAGGGCTACAACGGTGACCTCACATCTCGTCAGGCAGGTTCTGTTGGCGGTCAGATGGTTAAGAGAATGATCGAAAGCTACGAGCAGAAAGCTGCTGAGTAATCTGCTTATCGGTAATACACGATACCTTTAATAGCTGTAACATCTGCAAGGAGATATGCGGCAGCGTTGACAATCTTCAGATAAATACAGCAAAATATTATCGTATATCGTAAAAAAGGGGTTCGGCGAAATTTTCCGTCGAACCCTTTTCTATGAGGAGGTCTATTATGAAAAATGTGGTATTTTACATTATAGAATTAAGAGATAAATGCACTAAAACTTATTGAATTTACGAACCCCATTCTGTCATCAGATCATTCACTGTACGAGGGGTAAAAAATGTTGGTTTTTCCTATCGTATGTCTTAAAATTTCCAGTGCGTCCTTTGTTGTAACTCTGCCGTCACCGTTTACGTCCGCTGCAGCAAGACTTTTATCATCAAGCTTTTCAAGTCCGATAGCGTATCTTTGTATGATCAGGCTGTCCTTAGCAGTAACCTTGTTGTCGCCGTTCACATCGCCTTTCTTATACGGTACATCGGGAGTTTCGTACTTCTGATAATTATAATCAACGTCTGAATTACCGAGATTATAAAACTTAATATCATTCTCCTCGGCATAACGCTGTGCCTCTGTGTTTTCGTAACCGTAGATCACAACATCATTGATTTTAGAATGTATGTGTGCAGGTGAATCGGGAGTAGCTTCCGGAGCTGCAACATAATAACCAATAGCATAATCCTCTATCTTTTCAACGCCTGCGGGGATATAAAATTCCTTTATACTCTCACAATCCGCAAATGTATCTGTTTTTATTGTTTTTATATTATTTCCGATAGCTACCGTCTTGTAACCCAAATCAGGGATCTCATTAAAAGCACTCTCGCCTATTTCGGTTACGGGAACATGATAAACGTACTGATAAAACTCGTCCGAAATATACAGTTCATCGTCTATAATGGTATATCCTCCGTCATTAGTATGACCTTCGTCATACACAGCGTGATCGGGTATTTCGTCATTTAATACAATACTGTACTCGGGATTCCACAAATCGCTTTCGGGGTCTTTCAATTCGTTTACCCAATCGTGTATATCTACTCCATTGTGAATAATCTCATCACTATAATATGTAATATTTGCATTATTCTCTTTATACGCATTTAAAACAGGATTAAAGCATGGACTGTACAGCGTAACATTATATTTAGTCTCTGCATCTGCAACAAGATCTTCGTTATAATTTACGGGTATATAACAAGAGAAACCAAAAGCATTTTCACCGATATACTTAATCGAATTTGGAATTTCTACTACTTTCAGATTAGAGCATTCCGCAAAAGCATAGTTTCCTATATGAACGAGATTTCTGAATGATGCAAAATGAATATTATCAAGCTGTTCGCAGCCTCTGAAAGCCTCGTCTTTTATATACATGACACTATCGGGAATATAGACAGAATACAATATAGTATTCTTCGCAAAAGCATTCTCGCCTATAACTCTTACAGGCGCATTATCTAATGTTTCGGGAATATCCAAATAAATCTCCAATCCCCTATAAGCAGTTAACTCTATAACGCTTCCTACTGTTTTATACTCAAAACCTTTATATCCAATCGACTCAAATTTTACACCATACTTATTGGCATACTCCTCAGCCGCTGTACCCGTGTAGCCGTAAATTACAAAATCGGGCACAAGCTCCTTTTTTTCTCCGTTTGTAATAAAGCCAAAAGCATAATCTCCGATTTTATCAACACTTGCAGGTATGGTTATGCTCTTGAGCGACTTACAATCAAGGAACGCACACTCGCCTATACTTGTGACGATCGGGTTTGCATCTCCCGTTGTAAAGTCAACATTTTGGAGATTATCACAGCCTGCAAACGCATAGTTGCCTATCGTCTTTACACCCTCCATACGTCCGTTAAAATAAATATATTTATCAAAAGTTACGCTCTTGATATTCTTATTGTCCTTGAAAGCATTATCCGCAACAGCTGTAACTTCTCTTGTACCGAAATAGAAATTATCCATAGGAATTATCGTAGGGATAACAATTTCGTCGGCAGTTTCCTTTGCGCCTGTAATAATTACTTTTCCGTAGTCGTCAACCTTATATTTAAGATCGTTATAATCATCGGGGAGATTATCCTCATCTAACGGTACAAATGTAACAGTATCGTATTTATTTGCATAATCTTGTGCGGCTGTTCCTCGTGTGCCGTACACAGTAAACGGGAACATATATAAGTCATACCTATAAGTTTGTACAAGTTTCAAAGGCTCGTCCGGACTTTCCTGTTCATCTGTATCCTGCCAATCTATCTTATGACTAAAATGACGCTCGCATTCTGCGCACGGACCGAGCATTCCGTAATTCATTTCTACATCACTATCACTATGATCGGAGATGAACTCAATTTTTGCAGTTCCCAAACCGCAATACTCGCCGATGTTCACAATTCCTGAGGGAATGGTAATAGATTTGAGATTTTTACAGCCCTCAAAAGCCCAGTTGCGTATTTCTTCAACGAAGGAGAAGCCGTATTCATCTGTACGGAAATTAACACTTTTAAGGTTTTTACAGCCAAGAAACGCATTATAAGATATTATATGCAGATAATACGGCAAACTGATCTCTGTTATATCCGACTTTTTAAAGGCCTCCTCTCCTATCTCCGTAACTGTTCGTGCGTCTATATAATTATGAACAAAGACCTCTTTATCCTCGCCTTTATAAGACATTATTGTAACATATCCCTCATTATCGACAGTGTACTTAAAGCCATCGTCTGTAAGACCTTCATCAGCTCCGTAATAATCTATCAGATCCCAATCTGCATAATATCTTAGACGCATGACATTATAAGTTACTCCGTTAATGCCCGTTATACGCAGGGTAAGCGGATAAGTAAACCAACCTGAAAAATTCTGAGACTCCCCGTCGCCCCCCTCGTATATGAAATTATCAGCCAGCTGTAAGCAAAAAGAATCTTCGCTTACATATTCTACCGAACCGGGAAGATAGACCTTCTTCGCATAAACAGAACCAAAAGCACCGTTGCCTATTCTTTCGAGACCTTCGTTTAATACTACCGTTATAGGAGTAAAGCCAAACTCATCATAGGAATTGTAATTTCTAACTTCATTGTAATCATACTCTCCGGGATTAAGACCGGAAGCGTTCTCTGCTATCTCCGTTACGGTTTTGCCGTTTATTTTTTCCGGAATAACCAAAACCTCGGGCAGATTATCGGTATGTATCTTCGTTATTGTAATACCGCCGTCATTGTTTTCTTCGTAATCAAAATATTCGGCTGAAGCGTCCTTGTAATCAAGCGGTATAAAATGAACCTTTGCGTGTTTGAGTGCGTAATCGTCTGCAGCTGTGCCAACATAGCCGTACATAGCAAAGTCGCCGTAAGCATAATCAACGCAGCAGTCTGTTCCGTTTTCGGGATAAGTTAATATACGCTGCTCGTATGCACCGAAAGCGTAATCTTTAATATTCTTTACGCTTTTTGGGATCGTCACTTCGGTTACAAGCGTATCGCAAAAAGCAGCGTACCCTATTGTAACAAGAGTTTCCGGCAGAGTAACATTTTTAATACCACGATGCTCAAAAGCAGAATCCGCAATCGCAGTTACCTTTTTACCCTCTATTGTATCGGGGATAACAATAGTTTCTTCTTCTCCACGATAGCCCGTAATAGTTACACTGTCGTCACCGACTTCATAGATAAAATCCTCGGCAGGCGTAACCTGTGACTCCGAAACAGTTTGCACCTCGTCCGCACTCGCCGTAAAGTTTAAAGATCCTGTTGACAGAACCATTAATCCGGCAAGCATAAAAGCTAACAATCGTTTCATAAATAATTCCTCCTTAGAAATATAATTTAATTAGCAGAGTATTTAATCATCTCTCTGCTTATTAGACACACAAACATTCAATTTTTCGCAGTAGTTTTGGAATTTTTTTTATTATATCATATTTATCTAAAGTTTATCTAAAGATTTAGAGTTTTTTTGAAAAATCTTTCTTCTATAATAAATTCTACACATTTCTTTAATAAAATCACCCTATACAAACAAGTAATCTTATGCTATAATTTTATTATGCGATGTTTTCGTAAATATTCTTGCAAGGAATTATAATATAATGAAAAGAAAAGTTATAGCAATGATAATACTAACTCTCGGTATTGGGTTTGTACTCTACCCAATTATAGGAAACATAATTAATGTTATGCGTCAAAATTCCATTCAGGACGAGTACAATGCTATGGTATATAATCTCAGTGACGATACAAAATCCTCGATTAAATCAAACGCTGATGAATATAACCAAAAGCTTGCAAACGGCGAATTAAGTATCGTATCAACGGACGAGGACTCTATTGACAATAATTACGATGACGGTTCGGGCTATGCACAAACTCTCAATGTTGGAAACGACATAATAGCTCTTATCAAGATACCTAAGGTTGATATAGAACTTCCTATATACCGTGGAACGAGTGCAGATGTTCTGTCTAAAGGTGTGGGACATCTGAGAAATACCTCTTTGCCTGTCGGAGGTGAAAATTCCCATTGTGTGCTTACAGGTCATACAGGTCTGCCAAATGCTATGATGTTTACAGATATAAACAAACTGCAAGAGGGAGATATGTTTTATATTCAGTACCTTGATGAAATACACGCATATAGAGTTGACCAGACAAAGATAGTTGAACCGAATGATGATTCCGACTTAAAAATTGTTCAGGGAAAAGACTATATTACACTACTCACCTGCTACCCGTATGGAATTAACTCTCACAGACTGCTTGTAAGAGGCGAGCGTACAGCATTTAACGGAGAAATAGTGTTTGACAGATACGGCAAGGTTGAGAACATTACTGAAAAGGATACCGACATTGCAAGCACCTCGGACGTACCCGTAAAAGTTCAGGAAAAGCTTAATATGATAGATGAATTCTTAGGTACAAAAGCAAAAGTAAACGTGTATGGATTTAATCTCAACCTTTGGTTTGTGCTTATTGTTGTACTGCTGATAATTAGCGGTATCGTTGTGTGGGCAATAAGTATGTTTATTAGAAAAGACCCCGACGATACTCAAAACAGCGAGGTAGTGTACGATGAAGAAGAGGTATAAAGCAGCTCTTGCTATCGGTGTAATTCTTATAATAACGGGGCTTGGAATATTCCTCTACTCCCCTATATCAAATTACTTAAACAACAAAAATATGCAGAACTCCATTAATGACTACGAAAATGCCGTAAGTCAAATGTACAACGATACCGACACGGAGGAACTAAAAAAACAAATAGAAAAAATCAGTTCGGAAAGATCCACCGATTACACCGTATCCGACTATATAGAAGAAAACAACATCAAGCCCGACCCGAACAAAAAAGAAATAAACTGGGCGTATATATCTCTGCTGCGTGAGCAAATGGAAGAATACAACGCACAGCTTTTAGAGCACGGACAGTATGAATTAAACGACCCTTTCGCATATGAACAGCCGTCTTTTGATCTTGCCTCATACAGTCTATATGATAATGTATTCGGTCATATATCCGCTCCTGCAATAGATATGGATCTGCCCATATATTTAGGTGCAAACCAGTACAATATGAATTTCGGAGCGGTACAGCTTTCTTATTCCTCAATGCCGATAGGCGGCAAAAGTACAAATGCTGTTTTCGCCGCACACAGAGGATATATAGGAAAAATCTTCTTCGACAACATAGTGTTTCTTGAAGAGGGCGACGACGTTTACATTACAAATCCTTGGGAGGAACTTCATTACAAAGTAGCCTATACAGAAATAATAAGTCCCTACGATATTGAAAAATGCTATATTCAAAAAGATCGTGACTTAATAACTTTACTTACCTGCCACCCCTACGGTTACAGTGAACAGCGGTATATGGTGGTATGTGAACGAGTAGAAGAATAGTAATAAAAGAAACCGCAGGAAGTATTTCTACATACCCTGCGGTTTTCTCTATCAATTATTATTTATTCCGAAAACATTGCTGTTGAGAGATAACGCTCGCCTGTATCCGGGAGAAGAGCTACAATAAGCTTACCCTTATTCTCGGGACGCTTTGCAAGCTTTGTTGCCGCTGCTACCGCTGCACCCGATGAGATACCTACAAGCAGTCCCTCGTTCCTTGCAAGCTCCCTGCCTGCTGCAAATGCCTCTTCATTCTCTATTGTGATGATCTCGTCATATATTTCTGTATTCAGCGTATCAGGAACAAATCCTGCTCCTATACCCTGTATCTTATGAGGTCCGGGCGTACCCTTTGAAAGTACCGGAGATGTAGCAGGCTCTACCGCAACTACCTTTACATCAGGATTTTGCGATTTAAGATATTCGCCTACACCCGAAAGAGTACCGCCTGTTCCAACTCCTGCTACAAAAATATCCACCTTGCCGTCTGTGTCGTTCCAGATCTCAGGACCTGTTGTTGCCTTGTGTATAGCAGGATTAGCCTGATTTGTAAACTGGCTCGGAATAAAGCTGTTCTCTGTCTGCTCTGCGAGTTCGTTTGCCTTTGCAATAGCACCCTTCATTCCCTTTGAACCGTCTGTCAAAACTATCTTTGCACCGTATGCTTTTAGCAGGTTTCTTCTTTCAACGCTCATGGTTTCAGGCATTGTGAGAATAGCCTCGTATCCTCTTGCGGCAGCTACCGCAGCAAGACCGATACCTGTATTACCTGATGTAGGCTCGATAATACCCGAACCCGGCTTGATAAGACCCTTTGCCTCTGCGTCATCGATCATAGCCTTTGCAATTCTGTCCTTTACACTTCCTGCAGGATTGAAAAACTCAACCTTTGCAGCGATCGTTGCCTCAAGTCCGTTCTTTTCTTCATATTTTGTAAGCTCTACCAATGGTGTTGAACCTACGAGATCAAGTACGTTTTTATA
>CACWKD010000007.1 GCA_902761345.1 uncultured Ruminococcus sp.
CCCTGCACCCTGCAAACGCCCGTAGGAAGTACCCTTGGGGTGCCTTTTGAAAAAGGTTTGATCGAAAACTTTATTTGGTGTTTTAATAGCACAACGAGTAAATTTAGTTGCATTATCAGAAAGATTATGCTATAATCAAAATCAGGAAAAGAAACAGAAAGGAAGTTTTTTATGGATCAAAGTACAGGACAAATGATACAGCTTATTGTAACGACAGTTCTTATAGTTGTAGCGTTTTATTTTTTCCTCATCAGACCTCAGTCAAAAAAGCAAAAGGAAGAGGAGGAAATGAGAAGTAACCTTGAAATAGGCGATGAGATCACAACAATAGGCGGTATTGTAGGCAGAGTTGTAAATATCAACGATGACACCGACACAATGGTTATTGAAACAGGTGCAGACAGAACTAAGATAAAGTTCAAAAAATGGGCTCTTTCTTCTATCAATAACGAAAAATCAGCTTCTGCCGCAAAAAAGGACAAGGAAGAAAAAAAGAAATAATCATATTCCCCGACTTTTTCAAGGTCGGGGGATTGTTGTATAAATTTCAAGTTGACAGCTATAATTGAGTGAGTTTTTACATAGAGTATGATCGACCGATACTTATACTGTCAATATAGGAGTGTAAAAATGGATATTTTTGCGTTACTGCCCCTTGCCGCAATACTATGTAATATTAAAAATCATAAAAATAATACCGAAATAAAAGAAAACTATTTTTCCAAAACGCAATGTTTGAGCCTGAAAGGCTTTTTTTCATTAATAATTATCTTTCACCACCTATCGCAATCTATAACCAAAGGATCTGTATTCCCATATTATCAATATTTCGGTGTGCTTGGAACAACAGGCTTCTTTTTTATATCGGGATATGGACTCGCCAAACAGTTAAACACTAAAAAAGAGGATTATATAAAAGGCTTTTTACCAAAAAGGCTTGTGACTTTGCTTATACCTTATTTTTTTATGACTGTTGTTTATTATATTTTTCGTCACAAAACAGACGGGTATTTATTTAAACAAATATTCATATCGATGGCAAAAGGAAACCCTGTCGTGTCATATTCCTGGTATATTATCACAATTTTATGTCTGTATATTATCTTTTTCATTGCGGGAAAGATCTATTGCACAAAACACAAAACGTATGTTTTTATAGGAACTATCATTCTGCTATTGGCATTATACTATGCAGTCTGCATAACGCTTCACTTTGGCGGGTGGTGGTACAATACAGTACATACTTTTTTGATAGGCATTTTATGGGTAACATTTGAAGATAAAATATTTACCCTTATACAAAAGAAATATGCTCTTTGGACAGCGATATTCGTCACAACGGTCGTTTTTGCACTGTTAATTAAAATTAATGTTCAAAACAATGTTATCCTGAGCCACTTCACAACGTTACTTATGACTTCTGCGTTCGCACTGCTTATACCTACAATATGTATAAAATTAGATATGAGCAGATGTAACGTATCAGCATTTATAGGTAAGATCTCTCTTGAGCTATATTTAATACACGGACTTGCTGTAAAAATGTATAAATATGTCGGATTAGATAAGGAAAATGAAATTCTGTTTTCTTTGTCGGTAATATCATTAAGCATATGTTCCGCTGTGATACTGAATTATTGTTTTAACAATATCAACAAAGTTATTTTTAAATCTAAAATCAAAAAGAACTCATAACTTGATTTTGCAAATATATGGAGTTTTAAAATGAACAAAGCATATTTAATTAACCAACTTAATGACCTTGCTGCAAATTTTGATTTAACATTTGACAATGAAGTATTAAGCAAGGTAATAGATTTCTCACAGTTTAAAGTTTTTCCAAAAGGAACTACACTTCAAAGTATCGACGACGATGCAGTAATGGTTGGTATCGTTCTTGACGGACTTGTACGCTGTTATTATATAGACAGCAACGGGAACGATATTACAAGAGGTTTTATCGGTGCGGGTAAAATGTGTATGGACGAGAGTATAATCGGATACAGCAAGTATATATGTATGTGGGAAACGCTTGAAGAATCCACTTTAATGCTCTGCGAAGCCTCAAAACTGCGTGAATTGATATTAGGCAGCGAAAAATTGAAAACTATCTGGATAGAGCTGCTTGAAAGCGCATTACGGTATAAACTGTACAGAGAAAATCAGTTTCTTACGGAAAACGCTTCCGAAAGATATTTGCACTTTAAAAAAATGTATTCTCATCTAAGCAAAAGCATTTCACAGAAACACATTGCTACATATTTGGGGATAACACCGGAATCGCTGAGCAGAATAAAACGTACTATAAAAGACGACTAAACAAAAATACCGCTGAGATAGTACAAACTATCAAAGCGGTATTTTTTTATTATTTATAGTAATAGTACCAGTTACCTTTATAATCCCTGTCGCACTCCTCCTGAGATGCAAACACACATTCCCTTATCCCCTCTTCGGGATATCCGTATTCACGCATTTTCTCTATATGATAATTCTCTATCTCTTCCAAAAGACCGCTTTTCTCGGCGTCTTTAAGCTCCTTTTCCGTCTTAAAAATATACGATACAAAATAATTTTCAGGCTCTATATATGCTCCGAATTCGAGAGAGCTAAGTATTTGCGGATAAGTTTCCGTAACCTCGTCTTTTACTTTGTGCACAATATTTTTCCAGTTTTTGTTTTCTTCCATTTTTTCACCTCCGCTAAATCTATGCATAAGCACCGCCTATATTGTTATGCTTATAAACGGTGCTTATTATTATTCGCTCTCGGCTGCTGCCTGTTTTTGACGTTTGATTACTTTAAGACGCGAGAACTCCTCTCTGTCCTTTTCGTCAAGCGCGTCTGTAATGTACTTTACTGTACCCTCAAAGCGTGGTATCATAATATTCTTTAGTGCATTGGCACGACGCTGAGTTGTACTTATTGCAGTTGCAAGTCTATACACGCTGTTTTCTATCTCTGCAAGCTGTGCAGTAAGATATTTTACCTCCATAAATTTCTGCTGCGCACTGTCAAGAATAGAGTTGGTTGTGTATAAGCCATACTGCAAATCCAGTCCGTCTTTCTCCTCGATAGCAACTATCGGTATCTCAACTCCCATTACGCTTCTGTATGACAGCGTGAGTGAGTCCTCCTCCTCTATCGAACGTGATATCTCGTCACAAAAGCCTAAGGTAATATTCGCTGTTTCAAGCGCAAGATATGCTTCTTCATAAGCCTTATCTATCTTGCTCTGTATTGATTTTGACTTATCTATAAGCGACATCAGCTCTCTGATAAGAATATTTCTTTTCTTGTCGAGAAGTTCATAACCCAGTCGGGATAATTCCAATGACTTTTTGGAATTCATCAGATTACCTTTGGTAGGTACTGCCTGTACTGCCATTATATCACCTCACGATTATTCCTCAGCAGACTTATAATACTTATCAAGTATCTTATCATCAACACGATCAAGCTCACCTCTCGGGAGAAGTCCTAAAAGCTCCCAGCCCAGATCAAGACTTTGTTCAATAGTACGGTTCTCCGTAAATTTCTGACTTACAAACCTTGACTCAAACTGTTCACCGAACACAAGATACTTTTTATCTATCGGAGAAAGCTCCTCAGCGCCTATTACAGATGCCAGACTTCTTGCGTCTATAACCTTTGCATACGATGAGAAAAGCTGGTTTGCAAGCGCCTGATGATCTGCTCTTGTATAGCCCTCGCCTATTCCGTCTTTCATAAGACGTGACAGTGACGGCAGAATATCTATTGGCGGATAAATCCCCTGTCCCTGTAATCCTCTGTCAAGAACTATCTGTCCTTCGGTAATGTATCCCGTAAGATCCGGTACAGGGTGGGTAATGTCGTCATTAGGCATTGTGAGTATCGGAATTTGCGTTACGCTGCCCTTACTTCCCTTTATCATTCCCGCACGCTCATACAATGACGCAAGGTCTGAATACAAATAACCCGGATAACCTTTTCTGCCCGGAATTTCTCCCTTTGATGAACTAAACTCTCTGAGCGCTTCCGCATAAGACGTCATATCAGTCATAATTACAAGAACGTGCATATCAAGCTCAAATGCAAGATACTCCGCAACTGTCAACGCACACTTTGGTGTAAGTATTCTTTCGATTATAGGGTCGTTTGCAAGATTTAAAAGCATTACAACCTTATTCATAACGCCAAACTCTTCAAAGCTCCTCTTAAAATAATCCGCAACGTCATTCTTTACACCCATCGCTGCAAATACTACGCAAAAGCCTTTTCCGTCATCGTCCGCAATTTTTGCCTGACGAACTATCTGTACAGCAAGCTCGTTGTGTTTCATACCTGAGCCTGAAAATATCGGCAGCTTCTGTCCTCTGATAAGCGTGATAAGAGTATCTATCGTTGAAATACCTGTATTTATATAGTTTTTCGGATATACTCTCGATACAGGATTCAGAGGTGTTCCGTTAATATTTGCTTTCTTCTCGGGGTAAATATCTCCCAATCCGTCTATCGGCTTACCCGAACCGTTTAATATTCTGCCG
Organism: uncultured Ruminococcus sp.; assembly: GCA_902761345.1. Lineage (GTDB taxonomy): Bacteria > Bacillota > Clostridia > Oscillospirales > Acutalibacteraceae > RUG592. The sequence continues at coordinate 4,530 of CACWKD010000007.1, forward strand.
ATAATCTCTCTTGACAATGGCATTTCCATCGGTTTGCCTGTAAGTCTTGTTCGTGTATTTTTAAGAGATATATTCCTTGTGCTTTCAAAAACCTGTATTACTACTCTGTCGCCGTCCATCTGTACAATTCTTCCCTGTCGAATTGTACCGTCGTCAAGTCTTATGTCAACAATCTCCTCATTGAATGCACCTTGAACTCCTTCAAGAACGATGAGAGAACCGTTTATTTCTTTTACTCCAACATAATCTAAAACCATTCCTTATTCATTCCTTTCTTCTAAAGTGCATTAATTAAATTCGGCTGTCAATGTTGAGTTGAGAGCCTCGTCTATTTCCTTTTCATAATCCTTGAACATCTCGGGCTTGTCGTTGGGAATATCATACTTCATCTTTGTAAGCTTATCAAATAATCCAAGTGAAGTTATCCTTGAAATCGGTATATTTCTTGTAATAAGCTCCTGCGCCACCTCGTGAAGATGAAGTATAGTTTTCATCATAAGCTGCTGCTTTTCAAGCGGTACATATGTATCGTCCTTATGGAAAGCATTCTGCTGTAAAAATCCTACTCGTATAACCCTTGCCGTTTCTATTATCAGCTTTTGGTCGTCGGGAAGTACGTCTGCGCCGATAAGCTTTACAATCTCCATAAGCTTATTTTCTTCCTGCAAAATCGCATTTATCTTTGAACGGTACTCTATAAACTCACGTCCGAGATTTTTCTCAAACCACGGGTCAAGGTCTGTAAAATACTCGCTGTAGCTGGTCATCCAGTTTATAGCAGGATAGTGACGCGCGTATGCAAGAGCCTTATCCAACGCCCAGAAACATCTTGTAAATCTCTTTGTGTTCTGTGTTACAGGCTCGGAGAAATCTGCTCCCTGCGGCGATACAGCTCCGATTACAGTTACAGAGCCCTCTGTTCCGTTTAAATTCTCTACTCTTGCAGCTCTCTCATAGAACTCGGACAATCTTGACGGAAGATACGCAGGGAAACCCTCCTCCGCAGGCATTTCTTCAAGTCGTCCCGAAATCTCTCTTAAAGCCTCTGCCCAACGTGATGTTGAGTCTGCCATAATTGCGCAGTGATAGCCCATATCTCTGTAATACTCCGCAAGAGTAATTCCTGTGTAAATAGACGCCTCTCTAGCTGCAACAGGCATATTTGAAGTGTTTGCTATAAGTACCGTTCTGTCTGTCATCGGTCTGCCCGACTTCGGGTCGATAAGCTCGCCAAACTCTTGAAGCACCTGACTCATCTCGTTTCCACGCTCACCGCAGCCTACATATACGATAATATCAGCGTCGCACCACTTAGCAAGCTGGTGCTGGGTCATCGTCTTTCCTGCTCCAAATCCTCCCGGAACAGCCGCTGTACCGCCCTTTGATATAGGCAGCAAAGTATCTATTACTCTCTGTCCCGTAATAAGCGGTACATCGGCAGGCAGCTTTTGTCTGACAGGGCGAGGTGTTCTGATAGGCCACTTCTGACACAGTGTAAGGTCGTGAGTTTTACCCTCGCTGTCCTTGAGTACAGCTACCGTTTCATTTATGCTGTACTTGCCGTCCTTATTTACTTTAACTATCTCTCCGCTCAAATTCGGAGGTACCATTACTTTATGTTCGATTATTCTTGTTTCGGGCAAAGTCGCATATATATCTCCGCCCGTAACCTTATCGCCTTTTTTAACGGTTATATGTACGTCCCACTTTTTATTCTCGTCAAGCGGTGATACTGCCGCTCCTCTTGAAATAAACGCGCCTTTTGTTATTGCCTCTATTTCCTTTAAAGGACGCTCAATGCCGTCAAAAATATTGTCCATTATTCCGGGGCCTAAGGTTACATTCATCGGCGCTCCTGTTCCTACAACCTCATCGCCCGGCTTTAGTCCGGTTGTTTCCTCATAAACCTGTATAGTTGTTGCCTTGTCGGTTATCTTAATTACTTCGCCCACAAGCCTTTCCTTGCCTACATAAACCATTTCCATCATAGAAAAAGTACGGCTGTTTTTTACGGTAACGACAGGACCGTTTATTCCGAAAATAACATCTTTATTTTCCAATCGTTTCAGCTCCCTTATTACATTTCCGCAGTGCGGTTACTCTACCGTAAAGCCCGACTCTGCAACAAATCTCTTTTTCTGTATCTCAAGCTTAGTATCTAATGTTTCGTCAAGCATAATTGACATTTCGGCACAATTCGCTTTAATACCGCCAAGACGTATAGTATCATCTGGCTGTACCGTACAGTTCTTTATATATTTTTTAACAACGGGTGTATAGCTTACATCTCTGCTGCTCAAATATACGACTGTTTCCGCATCTCCTACATAAGCTCCGATAGCTTTGGCGGATTCCTCGATATATCCCTTATATTTATTGCTTTTTACAAAATTGCAGATTTTTTTCTCCGCCTCTGCAAAAAGCGATTCAACCATCTTGTTCCTCTTGCCAAAAAGCTCACGTTTTACGGCTGTTTCCTTTTGTGACTTCTCCTTTGCAAGAGCTGCCGTAAAGCTTGCTTTCTCTGTCTGTATAAATGCAAAGGCTGCTGCCGTACCCTCTTCGTTGGCACGGGCGAGCTGTTCCTCACGGAAAGCCTCAACCTCTGCTCTCATTGCATTTTTCTGCTCCTCGGCGTATTTTTCTATCGCCTGCAAAAAGCTGTTTGTTTTACTGTTAGCATCTATCATAGATATACGCCTCCCGTCAGTCAATCTTTATTCCGATAGCGTCATGAACATACTTTGTGATCGATTCACCCGTACGTCCGTTTCCGTGTCGGTCGGGAATTTCAACTATCAGCGGCTGCCTTGAATTAAGCTTATAGTCCATGATCAATTCGGGACATAACGCTACAAGCGTTGCAGTCATCAATACTACCGCAACATCTTGCCGCTGCATAGTTTCTTTCAGAGTTTCCCTGACCTCTTCCTCGGTATGTATTACAACTCCGTCAATTCCCGACAGTCTCATACCCATAAGCGTATCAACATTATCGCTTATCAAGAAAAATTTCATACCGTGTCACTCCCTGTAAAAGCCTTATTAACCGAGCTTCGAGAGAATAAGAATAGATACGAGCATTCCGTAAAGCGCAACGCCTTCACCGAGAGCAACGAAAATAAGCGATTTACCGAAGTTTTTGCTGTCCTCGCTTGTAGCGCCGATAGCGGCAGGAGCAGCGTATCCAACAGCAATACCGCCGCCGATACATGAAAGACCTGTTGCAATTGCAGCGCCGATATAACCCATACCCATGGAGCTTGCTGCTGCCTCTGTTACAGCCTCTGTATCACCTGCGGCGCTTGCTATCATCGGGCAAAGAAAGCAAGCTATAAATACTGTGCAGAATGAAGCTATCTGCATATACACAGCCTTTTTTCTTTTGCAGCCTCTCTGTACTGCTCTGTTTGAAAGATAAACCGATACTATACCAAAAATCACAGGGATCGAAAGAAAAATGAAATCCATAATAAAAACCTCCTAATATATTGACAAACTTAATTATTGTTCCGACAGCGATGTAACGGGCTTAAACTCTCTGCCGTTACCGCTGTAAAATCTTCCGAACATCTCGTAGAACTCCAGTCTTAATACCTGTATGCAGACAAGGAGCGCTTCGAGTGCCATTACAAATATATTTCCTATTACAACTATTGCCACATAGCCTACACCGCTTGCCATATTTGCAAGTGTGAATACAACCTCCATCATTCCCGCATGAACAAGTACAAACGCGCCTACACGCAGAAAAGACATCGTATTGGTTACATAGCTTAAAAGAACCTCGAAAAGCTCAAAGAAGTTCTGTACGCAGTAGCCGCCCCAACTTTCGGGCTGCCAGTTTTTCTTGCCCTCGCACAGTCTGCCCAAAGGCTCTTTGAGGAATACCATAGCAAGGGGAATTACTGCAAGACAAATAATATAAACAGGGTTTGCAATATTTATGCCAAACATCATATTGCTGATAAGCGCAGCAACTACCGATACATAGAACAGCAAACCGCACAAGCCGTTGTTTCCGAAAACACCATTTTCAATATCGTGCTTTCTGAGAGATACTACTATATTCAAAATCATAGCAACCGTAACAAGCACCATACCTATTCCTACTGCAATATATATTATATTGTTAGTCGTTGCAGGCTCCATGACGCTTATCGGCTTCTCCTCAAAACCGAACAGCTTATTGTAAAGCGGGTCAAGAACATGCTCATATCCGAATACAGAACCGTAAACCAGACCAAATACCGCTCCCGATATTCCGCATGGTATTAATATTCTTCCGAGCGGATTTTTCTTCTTTTTCATAAAAAATCCGAAGAGCATTACCATTAGTCCGTGTCCTACATCACCGAACATTATACCGAACAGAAGCGTATATGTGAGCGCTACAAATCCCGTTGGGTCAAGCTCGCTGTATCCCGGCAAGCCGTACATTTCCGTATAATACTCGAAACCCTTTGTAAAGAAATTATTCTTTAGCTTTACGGGCGGAGAATGTTTCAGCTCGCTTTTTCCGTTTGTAAGAGTACATTCTACCGTATCTATTGATTGAAGCTCTTTACAAAGGTCATCGGATTTATCTGCCGTTACCCAGCCTACTATTACAAAGCTCTTGTTGTAAGTAACAGCCTTAGACAGTACAAGCTGCTTTCTCTCAATATCGGTAAAATAACTGTGATAAAGGTCTATTTTATCTCTGTTGTCGGCGACATACTCCTTAAGGTCTTTGTTTAGCTGCCCGAGTTCCTCTTCAAGCTGCGGCAGTCGTTTTCTCTGTTCCTCGCAAAATTCCTCCGGAGTTCCGTTCAGATCAAGCACACCGCTGCTTTCAAAATACAGGCTAGAGAAAATTCTGTCAACATCATCGCTGTCGGATATCGGCGCAAGATACAGTCCCCAGTAGTAATTATCATCGTGCGAGGTAGGAAAAAACATCACAAACGGGTTGTCGCTGTAATGCTGCATTCTGTCAAAGCTTTCTTTAGGCAGCTTACCGAAATTAGCCTTGATGTACCTGCACTCGTTTATCTTTTCCATAGGAAAATCAAGTCCTGTGAAGTGGCTTATCTGTTCGATAGTATGTTTACACTTCTCTATCTCTGCGGAAAGCTTATACTTCCTGTCGGAAAAATCCTGCAGCTTATCGGTAAGCTTTACTATCTCTGCTGCAATTTCGTCTGTAAGTCCGCTCATAGGAACAGTTGTGAGATTGCATTTAATATTCTCTGAATCGATAACGCTGTAAAACCTTTCCATAATATCCCCATAGGCGTTGGTTGCCTGCACGAGAATAAACATTTTTATGTCCGAGTGGAAACTCAGCGGATCATCAGGCTGGAAGCACTGCGACTCAACAAGCGTTTCCGCAGTTTCGCCAAGCTTATCGGCTGTACCGATTATTCTCAGACATTTTATCTTTTCTATTGCCAATACTATCACCCCTTTGTCAATTGATGACAATCTGTTTTATTTTGTCAGAATCAACATTGTAACGCACACCCTCTATTATGCTTACGATATTGTCGTATTCCGTTTTCATCACGAAATAATAAGACATCATAACCACAAGCGGATACGTTGAAAAATGAATGTTTTTTCTTGTGACTCTGTACAAGCCTAAGTTATCTATCTGCCCGGCATATACATAAGTGAGCTTTGCAAGCTCCCTGCCGAAAGATGTTCCCTTTACCGCTGCGAAAACTTCGTCGCCTGTTTCTGCGCGACACATATTTTCAATAACCTTTGCAGGTATCGAACCATAAGGGAAAGCATACTCCTTTGCTGTTTCATACGGCGCATGATAATAACGCTTTAGTCGATAGATCCTTACAAAATTCATATAGTTCATTATCGAATCAAACATTTCTATCAAAGCCTTCTGCTCTTTGCCCGACGAATATTTTTCTATATCCTCATAGAGAATACGATAGCTGTATCTGTAAAGTACATTCTCTATCTTCGATATATTCACAGCCGCTCCTTTTGCGGGGCGTAAAGGCGCAAGTATCTTTCCGTACGGAGTTACCGCAAGCACATCGAAAAGCTCGTCATAAGTATGCGCCTGAGCCAATCTTGTGAAATCTATTGCTGTAATTTCAAGAAAGTACTGAGGGAATGTAAAGACTGCGTCTGTCTTATGCTTTGAAGTAAGAGTTGTCAGAAAATGTATTATCTGCTCGATCTCGCTTTGACGAAGTATAAACTCCGAAAAATGTTCGCTCGTACCCTTAGCATAGATACACAGCGATGAAAAATCCTCCGCAAGCTTTTGTTTAAGTATAAGCTCCAATCTGCCTCTGTGAACTTCTCGTTCGTTTACTTTTTTCAGAACCTCTTTGTAGCTTGTGTTGTTTTTCAGATACATTACAACCTCGGCAACGCTTTTGCAGGAGAGCAGACTTGCATAATCTTTATCGGTCAAACGCTTTCCGTATTTGGCACGGGTTTTTGCAAGAACCGCATTAGCAGATTTTGATGAACTCATCTCTTCCGCCTCCGTTTCTGATAGAGTTATCTTTTGAGAACGGAGCTGACAATCTCATCAACCCATTTCTCTTTGTTTGCTTTAAATGTTTCTTCCATTTTCCGAGAAACCGAATCATAATGCTTCTTTGTAGTTTCCCATTCCTCTTCGCTTGCCTTGACAGCAGATTTTTTGTACTGCTCAACGTGCGCTTTTGCGCTTTCAAGATATTCGTCATAAACCTCCTGACGTTTTTTCTTTACTTCTTCTCGTGAAGCAATTTTCTCTGCCTGTGCCTCCTCGTCTATTTTTCGGGCGGTTTCGTCCATTTGCAGAATTTTACTGATTAAATCGTCCATTTGCTTATCGCCTCCCTCGGACATTTGTTATACATAAACCCATTTTTATCCCATATATCTATAATAAGGATTTTATCCCCAAAAGTACAAATATACTTTCGGGGAATGGTCTTACGATCAGTATTTAGTTTTTAAGGCTCTGTATAGGCGCAGGAATACGTCCGCCTCTTGCGATAAACTTCGCAGGAGAAGCCGTATTTACCTCCATTACCGGACCGCCTCCGAGAAGTCCGCCAAAATTAAGAGTATCTCCTGCCTTTTTACCTATTGCAGGAATAAGTCTTACGGCGGTAGTTTTGGAGTTGATCATACCGATAGCAGCCTCGTCTGCGATAATTCCCGAAATCACCTCGGGGGTAGTATCACCGGGAATATTTATCATATCAAGACCTACCGAGCATACAGATGTCATCGCTTCAAGCTTAGTAAGCGTAAGACAGCCTTTTTCCGCCGCAGCTATCATACCTGCGTCCTCTGTTACAGGAATAAATGCGCCCGACAAACCTCCGACATGAGAGCTTGCCATAACTCCGCCCTTCTTTACAGCGTCGTTGAGCAAAGCAAGACACGCAGTTGTACCGTGAGCGCCGCAAGTTTCAAGTCCCATTTCTTCGAGTATATGCGCTACGGAATCGCCTATTGCGGGAGTTGGTGCGAGTGAGAGATCGACTATACCAAACGGTACGCATAATCTCTTGGAAGCCTCCTGAGCCACAAGCTGACCCACTCTCGTGATCTTAAACGCAGTCTTTTTTACTATATCCGCAACGCCGGTAATATCGCAATCGGGGGCTTTTGCAAGAGCAGCTCGTACTACGCCCGGACCCGATACGCCTACATTAATAACGCAGTCGGGTTCGCCTGTTCCGTGAAACGCGCCTGCCATAAACGGATTATCCTCGGGTGCATTACAGAAAACAACCAGCTTTGCAGCGCCTATACATTCTCTGTCTGCTGTAAGCTCTGCTGTCTGCTTTATTATTCTGCCCATTTTGGCAACAGCGTCCATATTTATGCCTGCTTTTGTCGAACCGATATTTACAGATGAACAAACTCTGTCCGTTACCGAAAGCGCCTCGGGAATGCTTTCTATAAGCGCGTAATCGCCTGCCGAAAATCCCTTGTGACAAAGCGCTGAGTATCCTCCCAAAAAGTTTACTCCTACTTCCTTTGCGGCACGATCAAGCGTTTTTGCAAATTTAACCGTCTTCTGCGCCTGACACGCTGACGCTATCATAGCGATAGGCGTTACGCTTATTCTCTTGTGTATTATAGGAATACCGTAATCAATACTTATATCCTCGCCTGTTTTTACAAGATCTTTTGCGTATCTGCATATCTTGTCATACACCTTATCGCAGGCTTTGTCTATATTATCATCTATACAATCGAGAAGTGAAATACCCATAGTGATAGTTCTCACATCGAAATTCTCGTTCTCGATCATATTTATGGTTTCAAGAATGTCGTTTGTATTTATCATACTGAATTTCCTCTCAAATTATACTCTGTACATCGTGTTAAAAAGCTCCTCGTGAGTGACGTGTACTTTCACTCCGAATTTTTCTCCTATATGGTTCAGCTTCTCTGCAAGCTCTTTGAACGGTACAGTGCATGAGGTTATATCTACCATCATTATCATAGCAAACATATCCTGCATTACAGACTGGGTTACCTCGATAACATTTGCTCCGTGTTCTGCGCATACGCCCGCAACACCTGCAAGAATACCAACTGTATCTTTGCCTATAACTGTAATTACAGCTTTCATAAAACAATCCTCCGCATTATCAATATATCTTATTACATTTTAATCGTTTTAGGTCAAAAAGTCAATCTAAATCTATAACTTGTGGCTTTAAATAGATAAATTGTTACTTTTAATTCAGATAAATAAATTTAACCTGTTGTACTATTAAAATCTGTTCTTAAGTTGAGTGTTCCACATCTTTTTTAGTTACCCTATTATGAGAAGAAATCTATATCATAGTTTGCATTTAGGGGCATTTTGCGTGACCATGCCCCTAATTACTATTTTGTACTTATCATTTTTTTATTGCTGCAATTTTGCAAAATAGTATTAGCAATCGAATTCAGAAAACTCAAAACTCCTAAGTTGTGGATAGTGCTTTCGAATAAAAAAATAGGGAAAAAGGGAAAATGCCCCCCTGCTTTTACAACTTTCTTTTTTATATATAAATTTTTGAAATTTCTATATACATACAAAAGAAAAATAGAAAAGTTGTAAAAACACCCCCTAAAATTCCCTATTTCCCTAAAATTCTCTGATTTTATAGCAGACGTCATTGAAAAATCCCTATTGTGTGATAGTGATCAGTGTGCTGTATCTTAAAGCTCAAAGTTCAAAGTTCATAGTAACATTTATCTATAAAACTATAAATCCGCCGCAGGCTTTCCGATATTATTCACTATTCATTAATCCGACTCTACCAAATTATACATCAGGTCAAGAATTATGTCGTCCGCTATAAAATCAATAAAGTAAAACATACAAAAACAGCCGTCCCCCATTTTAAGAAAGTACGGCTGTGTATTTTTAAATATTTAGTTTAACAGCATAAATAGATATATTATTATAAGTATTCCTGCTACAAGCGCATTTACTCCTCCTGAATAATTTAAAAGCTGCGCTGTTTCGGCTTTGTTTAAATTCTCTTCTGCGGCGACGTCTTTAAGAAGTCTTATCTTATTTACACAATGCTTATAGTACAATTTATTCGCAAAAACTCCCAAAATTATCATACCCACAATTTGTGTAAAGAAAAGTATGCTCGGAAGCATTGCAACAAGCTGCTGTTCCATCGGAAGCTTCTGCATTTCAACAGACATCTTCATGTACTGTTCCATCGTAAATGACGACGTATTATCAAGGCTTAGTCCAAGCTTATCAAGAACACTGTTAATTACCTTTACACTGTAAGTAACAGAAATATAGTATCTCAGCACATACAGCAGAGTTTCCAGCGAGAACACAAGCGCCCCGACTTTATACTGCTTGCGGTACAGAAACCATACTCCCGAAAATATTGCTGCGGAAAAATTAAATTTATTGACCTTTCTCTTTACTGCGTCAAACGCTTTTATGTAGTAGGGTGTATTTACCCCAACATAACAAGCCATATCGGCAGCCGTTACGTCTTCTTCAAACTTTACCTGCGCAGGTATTCCGCCAAGCGGATCGGGCATACCGGGAGGCAGCTTAAACTCGCCGTATTCCGCAAAATCAAAGCTTTCTTGTTTTTCTTCCTTTATCAATCGAGAGCCGCAGCGATTACAGAAATTTGCCTGAGGATTATTTTCCAAACCGCATACCGTACATACTTTACCGCTTTTATCGGTTGGTTGGAGTTTTATTAATACTCGCTTTTCTTCTGTATCGTTATCCTTTTCCTCTTCCTTTGTTACACCCTGCGCAGACTTTTTTATCTGTTCAAATCCGTCATACACGAATTTTTCGGAATGTTTGTCCGAATTCGGGCATTTACCCTCGTTTTTCCAGCACTCTCTATGCGCCGGAGTACCGCATTCGGGGCATACCACAACATCATCATCGGACTTAAAATCCTTGCCGCAAAATCCGCATTTTAAACCTGTGTAGTCTATTTTAATCACTTCCTGTTCATATACCGCACATATAACTCTATAAATATCGGTCATAAGTATTATATCAAAACAGTAACAGAAATACAACTATTTTTTATTCGGATTTGGAATTTTATTCAAAAATTTTCAATACATCTAAACAACAACTTTTTACAAAGCTAAAATTTATATAGTATAAATATGAATTATTCAAAATCTGAAAAAAATACTGCCTAATTTGATACTTTACATTTTTCCGAAAAAAGACTATAATATATATTTGGAATATAATGATTAATTGTATGAGAGGAATATTGACATGGTACAATTTGAAGAATTAAAAATTGCTGTCGAGGAGCTAAAACCTGAAATAGACGATCTTGCAGATGCGCTGGGACTTAAAGCCTGTGAATCAGAGATCGAGCAGCTTGAGTACAAAGCAACCGAGCCGGGTTTCTGGGACGATATGGAAAACTCACAGAAAATACTCCAGAGAACAGGATTGCTGAAAAATAAAGTGAACGGCTACAATGACCTTGTCAGCCGTTATGAAGATACTCTTGCGCTTATCGAAATGGGCGACGAAGAAGAGGATCTGTCTATTCTTGAAGAGGCGCAGACAGAATACGAAAAGATAAAGGCAGATCTCGAAACACAAAGGCTCTCTACCCTGCTTACAGGCGAGTACGACAAAAACAACGCTATCCTTACATTCCACGCAGGAAGCGGCGGAACAGAGGCGCAGGATTGGGCAGAAATGCTTTTCAGAATGTACGGACGCTGGGCTGAAAGACACGATTTCAAGGTAAAAACTCTCGACTACCTTGACGGTGATACGGCAGGACTTAAAAGCGCTGTAATGCTCGTTGAGGGTGAAAACGCATACGGTTACTTAAAGAGTGAAGCGGGCGTACACCGTCTTGTCAGAATTTCTCCTTTTGACGCCTCCGGCAGACGTCAGACTTCTTTCGCTTCACTTGAGGTTATGCCCGAAATTGAAAAGAACGTAAACATTGTAATTCCTCCCGAGGATATCAAAATGGACGTTTACCGTTCAAGTGGCGCAGGCGGTCAGAAGGTAAACAAAACCTCCTCCGCAGTACGTCTTACTCATATTCCTACGGGAATTGTAACCTCCTGTCAGGTTGAGCGTAACCAGTTCCAGAACAGAGAAATGGCTATGCAGATGCTTATTTCAAAGCTTGTTGAGATAAAAGAAAAGGAACACCTTGACAAAATTGAAGATATTAAGGGTGTACAGAAAGAAATCACTTGGGGCAGTCAGATACGCTCCTATGTTTTCATGCCGTACACGCTTGCAAAAGACCACAGAACAAAGTTTGAGTCCGCAAACATCAACGCTGTTATGGACGGTGAGATCGACGGATTTATTAACGCATACCTTAAAGCAGAAAGCCAGGGTACACTCTCGGACGGTGAGTAATATCTTTTAATAAAACTGAAAACAGCCGATTTTCCGTAAAGTCGGCTGTTTGTGTAAATATCTTTTGGGGGCAAAAATATGAGATGTCCGTATTGTTCGTATGCAGAAAGCAAAGTAACCGACACTCGCACAGTTGACGACGGAGAAAAAATACGCCGTAGACGAGAATGCATTAAGTGCGGAAGAAGATTTACAACTCACGAGTCGGTTGAAATAATTCCTATCATTGTTGTAAAGCGAGATAGATCACGAGAACCCTTTGACAGAAACAAGCTTTTATCGGGACTTCTTCGCGCCTGTGAAAAACGTCCCGTACCGCTTGAAACAGTCGAGGGGATCGTTGATACCATAGAAAACAAACTGCAAAGCTCTCTTGACCATGAAGTAAAAGCTTCAGTCATAGGCGAGCTTGCCATGGCTGCGCTGAAACGAGTTGACGAGGTATCTTATGTTCGATTTGCCTCTGTTTACAGACAGTTTAAAGATATAAACTCATTTATAGAAGAGCTTAACAATCTTCTGCATGAGCAGTAAGGATAATTTTCTTTACATACATGTATTAAAATAGTTATTAAGCGAAATCGAATTAAAAAAAATGCTCGAAAGCGGTTATGATAATCACTTTCGAGCATTTTATATTTCAACATTAACATTTAATAACTCTTGTTATTCTTGCGAAATTATTTCCGATATGATTTTTATAGCTTCGTTCTACTGTTCTTCAGCAGAAATTTCCGCTTTGAGATCTCCGCTTTGTTCGCCGTAATTACCGAACTGAGCGTGATTTCCTCCCTCTATTACAAATTCAGTTGCATTATCTGTCTGAAATTGTCTGCCCTCAGCTAACTTATCCATATTAAGAACAGTATCATTCGAGCCGTACAAAGTTATCTCTGTAAGATTACTATTTAACTTCTTTGTTGGATATGCTGCAAACAATATAACTCCCCGAAGCTTATCACCATTATTGGAAGCATATACAGCAGCCATAGCTCCGCCCAACGAATGACCGCCTACACAATAGTTTTTATAATCCGTATTTTCAATAATATTATCAGCCTTATTAATTCCAAATATGGCAAAACGAAACGGCATTTTTACAAGATAAACGTCTGTTCCATTATCGGCAAGCCTGTGCAAAAGCGGAGCGTATGCTTCCTCCTCCACTTTAGCTCCTGCATAAAATATCAACAAATCATCAACGGATTTTCCATCGAAAATCCAGCCGCTCTCTGTTTGTGTTACCGTAACGCTGTCATCAGACTTCAAGGCATTAAAGGCTGTTTCCTCAGCATGGTAATAATTTAAAAAATAAACGAAAAATACTGTCGCTGTCAAAACAACGAATACACCAAGTATCGATAGAACTATAACAAGTTTATTAAGTTTTTTTACAGTTTTCTCTGTATTTTTTCATTAAACATTAAACTCAACAACACCCTTACCTAACCTGTATAATGCGCCAATCACTTTAAGACCATGTTCTTCCTCCCGCTTGATCTCAAAGCTCTCTTCGATAATACTCACACTTCTTCGTACATTCAAACAACAAGCTTTGTAATCGTCTTTTTCATCACCTATTGCAAAGCGTATCTCGTCTGTTATAAATTTAACGTATCCATCCGGATCATGATTTACAGCAGCGTCAACTGCGCCGCAATGATCGTGCCCCAAAACAACCACAAGCTTTATTCCGAGATGTGATACTGCATACTCTATCGAACCAAGCTGGTGGTCATCTATAACATTTCCTGCTACTCTGATAACAAATAAATCCCCTACCCCTGCATTAAAAACAACTTCGGGTATTACTCTTGAATCCGAACATGATACTATTACAGCAAACGGTTTCTGTCCGTTGTCAAGCGTTTCTCTCCTTTTCTGTTCGGATATATCACCTGTATTTCTGTTTTCTTTAACATAAAACTCGTTTCCTTTTTGTAATCTTTTCAATGCTTCTTGAGCTGTAATATTACTATGTTTCATTATATCTCCTCCGAAAAAAGTCTTTATTTCATTATACAATTAATCCAATAAAATGGCAACAATAAATTTAACGGGAGAAGCAGTGTGTTTTGCTTCTCCCATTTTGTTTAATCAAATATTGTAACATTATTTACCTGAATTATAGGCGGATATACTGAAAGAACATATTCTTGATGAGTGATTATAAGTCTGCTTCCCAATGTAATATTTTGTAAAATCTCATCATCGTTACAGCGAAAATCCGCACAATCAAAATACGGATACTGCGGACAGCTTATTCTTATCGAACCGCCGTCATGTATTTCGGCAACTATACCCTCAAAAGTTAAGCTCTCCGTATCGTAATACAAGCTTTCTATAGGTATGGCTTCATCATAAAGCTGATGACCGTTCTTTGAAATAACATCATCGGGACTATCGTAAAATAAGCATAGAAGTCTTTCTCCCTCATCGCTTGCAATTCTGTATTGTGCAAATCCGTCGTTTGCCAAAAGCGTGTCAGGCTCGCCGAGAAGCTCCAATACTTCACTATACGTCATATCATCGGTAACTGACAAAAGTCTTTCAGCTCCCGTATAGCCTAATTCGTAAGCTATATCTATCATATCACTGTCGGAGGTTAGTTCTGTATTAATATCTTCTTCCGTGTTCTTATCTTCATCTGTATTATCTTTTTCAGAGCTGTCAATTATTTCTTCGCTGTCGCTGCCTGTAACATCTGTATCGGTGTTTATCTCGACACTGTTACTAACCCCCGATACAACTGCACTTTGCGTACTGCTTATACTCTCCGCCTTGGGGATATCGGGGGTAGGCGCTTGTATCTCAATATCCTTCTGCGTTACGGGTACATTCGGTTTAACTGCGTGCAGCGTATAAGCAACTGCTGTTCCTACGATTATCAAACACACAAAGCAAGCTGCAATTTTCCATATAGGCTTGCTCTCTCGCTGTATTTCGGAAAGCTTCACTGTATCATATTCTTTTACAGCGTTTGTACTTCCGTTTCTCCTCTGTTCAAGCTTTTGTTCGCTTTTTGCAAGAATACTTTTCTTCTGTTTCTCTGTCAACGGTGTAAATGTTTGTGAAAGTGTTTCTGTAAGCTTATCGTCTGCATTTTCAAGACGGCTGAAAATATCATTATTCCTTTTCATAAAATCTCACTCCCTTAAAATCTCTGCAAGACTTTCTTTCAGACGCTTTAACGCTCTGCTTGCCCTCATTCGAACGGCAGACGATTTCATTGACAGCAATTCTGCTGTTTCAACCGAGCTTTTGTTATAGTAGAATTTGTAAATAATTATCAAGCTGTCGGGTTCTCCGAGGGAACGTATCTTGTCAAGAATGATCTGCTGAGTTTCTCCCTCAATTACCTCACTCTCTACATTAAAATCAGAGGTAAGTCCGTTCAGACTGTCGTCATCAATTGAGATTTGAGTAATCTTTCTGCTTTTATGTCTGCGATAATAATCTATCGCCCTGCGTTTGGCTACTGTTCCTATATACCCTTTAAGATCTCCGTCGTGCTGTGACTTTTCGTCTAATCCGAGAAAAACATCTGCAAAGACATCGCTCACGCATTCCTCTATATCCTCGTGTCTTGCCGTACTTCTGAGCTTGTTGTATACTATCGTATAAACATAATTGCTGTACTCGTCTATTAAAGCCTTGTGCGCATTATGCGGAGATGACCGCATTAGCTCTGTGTAATATTTCCTTGTCATAATGAATCGCCTCGCTTATAAGCTTTCACTATATACATTCGCTGAATTTAACTTTACTGTCACAATAATTCAATAAGCCTACTGCATTTATTTTGCAATAGGCTTATTATTTACTCCTGCGCCGTATATGATACAGACAATCTGTCGTTAAACAAAGTATTACCGTTTCTCTCGTCAAATTTATCCGATAAGAATTTCAGTTTGTCGTATGCGTATTCCTTTATCTGTACCGTTGTATATCTGTTCTCGTCATTGATAAAATCTGCGTTTCTGTCGGGGAATACTATTTTCACATACTGTTTGTCTGCAAACTCTCTCTGCTTCATCAGATGATAAACACCATAATAATACTTCCACAGCATTTTTCCGTTTTTTACATTGTAACACAAAGGAAAAGACTTCTTAAACACGGCAAGTCCCTTTCTGATGTCGCTGTAAGCATAAGACAGAAGTATATCTCCCACATATTCGGCAAGGCTTACAATTTGCGCATTATCTCTGTACAGCAGACGCCACGCTCTGTCTGCGTAGTTTTCCGCTTCCGTAAAATCACCCTTTGTCAGATAGTAATGCGAAAAGTTTACATAAGTAATATGCGGCACCTCCGTACAGTGCATAGCGCCCGTCAAAAGCGGTCTGGCAAGCGAAAGGGCACGTTCTATATCATCGTGATAAAACAACACATACTTTATTTTTGTATCAAGCTCACAGGCGCGGCAGTCGCTTAATTCATCTCTCTCCATACGGTTAAGATGAGCATAACTCTGCTCAAAGGTAACTCCGTTTACTTCCCCGTCCATTCCCTCTGCGAAAAGAATACCGCATATATTCTTGTAGTACGTTTTCTTGTTGCAGTTGAACCTGTCGCAAAAGCTGCCGTAATTTTCAAGCAGACTGTCTATCTGCTCCTTTGAGATCTGATAAAACTCATGACAATTTCCCGAGATCCACTTATACACCCACAACAGTTCATGGTACGCTTTATCCCAATACTCGGGGTGCTTTTCAAACAACGCTGTGTATTCGGGGAAAGCCAGAATCGCTTCGTAAGAATCATCATAAATAACAGATTCCGTAAAATACTCATAGAATAAGCGAAGCGCATTCTGTACATCATCTTCTTCGAGCGCAAGATCTATCGCCTTTCTGATACCTTTTGCTTTTTCGGCGCCTCGGGGAAGATCGTAAAAAAACTTAAATTCATATTCAAGATAGTTTCTCATTATATCACCGTCCTTTAAAATTCCATTAGTTTGCAAAGATTTTCGTTGAGTATCTGCATTTCGTTATGCAGTAAAGGGAAATGTCCCGACAAAAGCGACTGTACATAGAGTATTTCTATATAACAGGTAAGCTTTGTTTCGTCATTCATAGCAAGCATT
Organism: uncultured Ruminococcus sp.; assembly: GCA_902761345.1. Taxonomy (GTDB): domain Bacteria; phylum Bacillota; class Clostridia; order Oscillospirales; family Acutalibacteraceae; genus RUG592. Next base: position 21,497 of record CACWKD010000007.1, read on the forward strand.
TTTCTGACTATCAGATTATTTGTATTAAGATACAGACAAGCAGACGCCTGGGACGCAAGCTCACTGCGAAATCCCGACAGCATACCCTTAAAAAGATCGTTTGCGCTCTCCATTGATCGCTGAATACGGCGGCTTTCCTGCGCCTTTTCGTTAATGGTATAAAGCGCAGGTATCTCGTAAGGCTCAAACTCCTTTAGTGACGCGTTACAGTCATACTTTTTAAGAATACGCTTAGCAAAACGGCACAGCTTTTCAGCCTCTAAATCACCTTCAAACTCCGACTCGTCAAGCATATTATCTATATCTGTATCGGTTATTTTGTCTATCGAGGTACTCTCTGAAATTGATGACAGCTTCATCATAATAGAGCCTTCGTATACATAGCCTGCGTTGATAAGAAGATAATTTCTCTGAGTATAGAGCGGAGATAACTGCTTAAACTGATTTACATCGGTCGTATAATAAGCATTACCTCCAAAATCGCATATCTCCCTGCCTGTCATCGTACCCAATGACGTTTCAAAAATAATATATGGCAGGAGTACCTCGTCGAGTGTGTCTGTCGATGAGATAACGGATTTTACAGCAAGATTATGTATGCTTACTATCTCACGCAAAAGATCTTTGTTTGTGTCGTTTAGCGTTTCGAGATAATCCGCTATACATTCCGCTATCTCGTCTTGTGCCTGTACAAGAGTTTCGTCCTCGTAGAAATCCTCTCTTGATGACGTTGGTTTAAGCTTGTTTGTATTTATGATACACTTGATAAAAAACGACCATTCGGGCATAAGCTTATCGCCGTTTTCAGTCAAAAGCATATTTTTCAGATATATCCTGTGCATATTGTGTACATTTGCGGAAACGGGGTACGGGATTACATAGGCTATTCCCTCAAACAGTCCGCTTTCCGATTTAAGTGTAAAGCAATCAAGGAAATTCTCTCCAAGAAGAATATTTCCTGCTTTCAAACAAGCCTGCTTGTTATTTTCTGCGTCAAATGTAAATCTGCTGTTGAGTTTACGGCTTTTCTCCCCGTCCTTTAAATATATAGGATACTGCAAAAACAACCCATAATAATACACAAGGTTTTCGATAGTGTCGGCTGTAAAGTATGCGTCTATCTGCTCGTCACGTTCTGCTTTATTGTTCCTGATAAGAATTTCTGTACCAATAGGCATTTCATAGCTGATCTTTTCAATAGTATAAGTACCGTCTGCAAATCCGTTCCATTCAAGTACAGTATCGGGAGTTTTATATGAACGTGTACGAACGCATATAGAATCTGTAACCATAAAGCATGACAAAAGACCTATACCAAATCTGCCGATATAATCTCCGTTTTCTCTGCTGTTTTGTATATCGTACTTTGACGACTGCCCAATCACTGCAAGAAACCTGTGTATCTCGTCCTCTGTAAGACCTGTTCCGCTGTCACGAAATATTATCTGACTGCCGTTTTCGGCTTCTATTTCTACCTGTGAGTAAATCTTGTCAAACGTGCTGTCATTTGCAATTCTCGCACTGATTGCGTCAACACAGTTTTGCAAAAGCTCACGCACAAAAACATTGGGCGAGCTGTACAAATGGTTTGACAGAATATCTATCATTCCGCCTAAGTTTACTTTGAACTTAAAATTTTCTTCCATGTTATTCTCCTTATCTATAAATGAGCAAAAAAGTAAAAATGCTGTTTCATACGCCATCTGTCGGAATCAATGAATGATGAAGGTTATCGGTGAGTTTTGAACTTTGAACTATAAACTTTGAGCTAACAAACAACTCCACTCTCCACACTCCAAAATCCACACTTGAAACAGCTCCCCATTCAACCCAAACCGTTACTCCGATAATGTAAGTTTTAGCTGCTCTGCTTCCTCGCCCGATGGCATTGCTCCCATTGTCGGCAGTGTTTTTGAACGATACCTCTTCGGGTCTTTAAATCGTCCGTCCTCGTATTTTTCAAGCTTCATTACAATATGACCCTTTTTAAGCTTCATAGCTGCAACACCCTGTGTACTTCTTGTGGTTTTGAGCGGAATTGCCCCCGAATGAAGCAGCAGCATTCTGCCCGATGTTGATGTAAGAAGAACATCGCAGTCCTCTGTAACAAACAACAGTCCCGCAAGCGGTGATTTATCGCTGTACGCATTTGCAAGCTTTTTTCTGTTTGTCTTTGTTTCATAAACATTCAAAGGAACTTTCGCAAGCTTGCCGTTCTCAAATGCAAACAGCATAAATCCCTCGTAGTCCTTTGTTACTATCATATCAACGGGCATTTCGTCCTCGTCCATACCAAGCTTTGCGGCAACATAATCGCCCAATACGCTCGCCTTTGTATCGGCAAAATCATACGCCTTAGTTTTATACACCTGACATTTGTTTGTAAAGAAAAGCAGCTCCGCGGTGTTCGTAGATTCATAAGAACGATATATACTGTCGCCCTCCTTAAACTTCTGCTCTCCTCCCATTCTAAGCGATAACGGGGTGATCTTTTTGAAGTAACCCTCTTTTGTAAAATAGAGATTTACAGGGTAGTCGGGGATTTCGGGTGTAATGTCAACGTCCTTTATATCCTGCGGGTCTATAAGAGTTGTAACTCTGTCCTTGCCGTATTTTTTTGCAACCTCTTTAAGCTCGGCTACTATAATATTCTTAACCTTTGTTTTACTTGCAAGTATGCCCTCTAATTCCTTTATATCCCTTTCAAGCTCCTCTATCTCTTTTGTGCGTCTTAAAATATACTCTCTGTTAAGGTGACGCAGCTTTATCTCAGCAACATACTCAGCCTGAGTTTCGTCTATTCCAAAACCTATCATAAGGTTCGGAACAACTTCGCTTTCCTCCTCGGTTTCTCGAACTATTCTTATCGCCTTATCTATATCAAGCAGTATCTGTTCAAGACCTTTGAGCAAATGCAGCTTACTGCGTTTTTTCTCCAAATCAAACGCTGTCCTTCTGCGTACACACTCTACCCTGAATGCCGTCCACTCTTCAAGCAAAGCACGCACTCCCAATACTCTCGGTGTGCCTGCAATAAGTACATTAAAATTACAGGGAAACGAATCCTCCAGCGGCGTCATCTTGTAAAGCTTCTGCATAAGCGTATCGGGGTCGGTATTTCTCTTTAAGTCGATAGTTATTTTAAGACCGTCTATACCCGTTTCATCTCGGACGTCCGATATCTCCTTTAGCTTGCCTGTTTTTGCAAGGTCGATTATCTTCTCTATTATCGCCTCACTCGTTGCAGTCGGCGGAATACTCGTAACATCTATACAATTCGCCTTGCTGTCGTAGGTGTACACCGCTCTAACTTTGAAGCTTCCTCTGCCTGTTTCATAGATAGACTTTATTGTGGGTACATCGTATACTATCTGTCCTCCTCCGATAAAATCGGGAGCAGGCAAAGTTGAGATAATATCGTGGTCTTTATCCTTTATCAATGCTATTGTAGTTTCGCATAATTCTCTTAGATTAAAAGAACATATATTGCTCGCCATACCTACGGCTATACCTGTATTTGCATTTACAAGAACAGACGGAAAAGTCGCAGGCAGCAAAGTCGGCTCTTTTAATGTGTTATCATAGTTATCTACAAAATCCACCGTATCTTTATCTATATCCTTAAACAACTCGTTACATATAGCGTCAAGCTTTGCCTCTGTATAACGGGACGCAGCCCACGCCATATCACGGCTATAAAACTTACCGAAGTTTCCCTTGCTGTCAACGTAGGGGTGCAAAAGCGCCTCGTATCCTCGGCTAAGTCTTACCATAGTATCGTATATCGCCGTATCGCCGTGAGGGTTAAGCTTCATCGTCTGTCCGACAATGTTTGCGGATTTCGTTCTTGTCGCACCTAAAAGCCCCATTTTATACATCGTAAACAAAAGCTTTCTGTGCGAGGGCTTAAAGCCGTCTATCTCGGGAATTGCTCTCGACATAATAACGCTCATAGCATAGGGCATATAGTTTTCTTCGATCGTGGTAACTATCTTCTGATCAACAACATCGCCCGCACCTCTTATCACACCCTTTATTTTCGGCTGATAGGATTTAGGCTCTGTCTTTTTCTTTCTTGCCATTATTACTCTCTCCCCTCTCAGCTTATATCAAGATTATCTATATAATCGGCGCCGTACTTTACAATATAATCCTTACGTCCCGTAAGATTATCACCCAGAAGTATGTCAAATATTTCTGCTGTTTTCTCTGCGTCATCGGGCATTATCTTTATTAATCTGCGTGTATCGGGGTTCATTGTTGTTAAGTTCATCATATCGGGTTCGTTTTCACCAAGTCCTTTAGAACGCTGTATTGTAAACTTTTCCTTCCCTATCTCGCTTATAAACATTTCCTTTTCCTGTTCGGTATAGGCAAAATATATCTGATTTTTTGTTGTAATTTCATACAAAGGCGATTCTGCAATAAACACCTTTCCCTCACGAATAAGTGTTGGGGTAAGTCTATATATCATAGTGAGCAGGAGCGTTCTTATCTGAAATCCGTCAACATCTGCATCGGTACAGATAATTACCTTACTCCACCTGAGCATATTCAAATCAAAGAGCGATAGATTTTTATTAGATTTTGCAGTAGTTTCGACTCCGCAGCCTAAAACCTTTAAAAGGTCTGTTATTATCTCGCTTTTAAAAATCTTGTCGTAATCTGCTTTCAGACAGTTGAGTATTTTTCCTCTTATCGGCATTATCGCCTGAAAATCGGGGTTTCTCGCCTGCTTACAAGCTCCCAAAGCTGAATCTCCCTCCACGATAAACAGCTCTCTTTGTGAAGTATCTTTACTTCGGCAATCAACAAATTTTGCAACACGGCTTGTCATATCCATATTGCTGGAAAGAGTTTTCTTTATATCAAGACGAGCTTTTTCGGCTTTTTCACGGCTTCTCTTATTTATAAGCACCTGTCCTGCAATTCTGTCCGCTTCCAGTGGATTTTCTATAAAGTATATTTCAAGCTGATGACGCAGCACCTCGACAAGAGCGTCCTGAATACCCTTATTGTTAATCGCCTTTTTCGTCTGATTTTCGTATGATGTCACGCTCGAAAACGACGATATAACTACAACAAGGCACTCCTCTACATCGTTAAACTTTATCTTACTTTCGCTTTTGTTATACTTTCCGTTCTGTTTTAAGTATGCGTCTATCTGATAAACAAAAGCATTCTTAACCGCTGCCTCGTGCGCTCCTCCGTGTTCAAGCCAGCTTGAATTATGATAAAACTCCTGTGCTTTAACCTTATTTGAAAAAGCAAGAGCTATATTCATCTTTGCCTTGTACTCGGGTTTATCAGCGCGATCTCTTACCATACGCTCAGCCTGCCAAGACTGTACAGATGTTAAAGCGTCCTCGCCCACTATCTCCTTAACGTGGTCTGTTATTCCGTCGTTATAGATGAACTCTGTTGTATCAAAGCTCTTGCCGTTCTGTATTCTCAGAATAAATTTTATTCCTGCGTTTACTATCGCTTGTCGTCTGATAATATCGTGAAAATATTCGGGAGGTATATCTATATCGGTGAAAACCTCCAGATCGGGGCGCCAACGTATTTTTGTACCTGTGTCACGCTTTGAATATTTTTCCTTTTTCAGTCCTCCTACATTTTCGCCCTTTTTAAAGGAAAGAGTATAGCGTGTGTCGTCACGTCTGATGTCAACGCTCATATATTCGGAGGAATACTGTGTAGAGCAGAGTCCAAGACCGTTTAAGCCTAAAGAATACTCGTAATTTTCGCCCTCGCTGTTATTATACTTTCCTCCTGCATACAATTCGCAGAACACAAGCTCCCAGTTATATTTTTCCTCATTTTTATTATAATCTACGGGAATACCTCTGCCGTGATCTTCGACCTCGATAGATTTATCCTTGTAGTAAGTAACCGTTATTTCTCGTCCGTAGCCCTCTCTTGCCTCGTCTATGGAGTTTGAGAGTATCTCAAAGAACGAATGCTCGCAGCCCTCAAGTCCGTCCGAACCGAATATTACGGCAGGACGCTTTCTTACTCTGTCTGCTCCTTTTAATGAAACGATACTTTCGTTATCGTATTCGGGTGTTTTTTTTCTTGCCATTTATTTATTTCCTTTTCTTATTATTTCATTTATTTTTGGAATTGCGGTATATCTTCAAATCATAGGTTATCAAATATAATGAACGCTGCACAAAGTATTAATATAATTACACATCCTGTAATAGAAACAATATTTAACTTCATTAACTTCTTATATACTTCGTCATAATTTTTCTTTAATCTTTTTTTATTGCGTTTGTATTCGGATAAAAACAATGCTGCCATAACCGCAGAAACCAAAAGTGTTACCCAATATCTCATTTTAATTTGCCTCTTTTCCGTCAAACCGGACATCAATTTGCGGATCATACAGCGGGCAGCCAAATTCAAGCAATATATCAATTATCTGATTTAATTCTTCCGGCGGCAAGCTCCAACTGCAATTAAACACAACACTTTTCTCATTTAAATTTACAACAAAATCACCTGCTTCACCGATATATACACTCTCGTCAGGCTTATCGTAATCACCAAAAACCTCATCTATCCTTCTTTTTATCTCGCTTATCGGAAGGTCGGAAAGTCCTTTAAGTATCTCCCCCTCGCAGCAAACCTTTTCATAGACCTTTTGATTATCAAGATACACACCTGTATCATATTTCCAGAAAGCCAAATCCCTACTCATTTCAATATCCTCCTATGTATCAAACGATATATTTATCTGAAAATTTAAAACTTAATCATCATGATCTTTTTCTTTCATAGCGACATAAACCGCTCCGACAATAAGTATTCCGAGAACAGCTCCCGCTAAAAGTATGATCTCAACTAATGTCATTACTCATCGCCCCTGTCATTCTTATTTATCAAAGCACAAACCACTCCGACAATCACCATTCCTATAACCAACCCTGCTATAAGTACGATCCCCATTACTTATCACCTCGGTCATTCTTATTTATCAAAGAATAAACTATTCCGAATATCAACATTACTATAACTAACCCTGCTGCCTGTTTGATCTAATCATTTCTTGCCTTTAAGCTTATTTATCTTATCTCTGAGGAACGCTGCGTGTTCAAATTCAAGCAACTGTGCAGCAGCTTTCATCTCTTTTGTAAGCTGCTCAATAAGCTTTTGCTTTTCCTCGGGAGTGTAATGCTTCTTAGGCTTCTTGTCATCGTCTGCGTGAGTTGAAATCTCCAAAATCTCGCTTACCTTTTTGACTATCGTCTTTGGTACAATTCCGTGTTCCTTATTGTACCTCATTTGTATCTCACGGCGGCGCGCAGTTTCGGTCAATGCCTTTTCCATTGACGGTGTAACGCTGTCCGCATACATTATTACCGTACCCTCGCTGTTTCGCGCAGCTCTTCCGACTATCTGTATAAGACTTCTTTCACTTCTCAAAAATCCCTCTTTATCGGCGTCAAGTATCGCAACCAACGCAACCTCGGGTATATCAAGACCCTCTCTGAGAAGATTTATTCCTACCAAAACATCAAACTCGCCCAAGCGTAAATCTCTGATAATCTCCATACGCTCGACTGTATCTATATCATGGTGCATATAACGCACCTTAATACCCATATCCTCAAAATATGCTGTGAGATCCTCAGCCATTTTCTTTGTAAGGGTGGTAACAAGCGTACGAAAACCTTTTTTCGTTCTCTCGTTTATCTCGGATATAAGATCGTCTATCTGCCCCTCGGTAGGACGTACCGATATTTCAGGGTCAAGCAATCCTGTCGGACGGATAACCTGCTCGGCAGTTATTCCACTTTTTTCAAGTTCAAAATCTCCCGGAGTTGCCGAAACAAATACCGCTTGATTTATTTTACTGTAAAATTCATCAAAATTCAAGGGTCTGTTATCAAATGCCGACGGAAGTCTGAAACCGTAATCTATAAGATTTTGTTTTCTTGCGTGATCTCCTGCATACATTCCCCTAACCTGCGGCAGAGTTACGTGCGACTCATCTACAAATAAGATAAAATCCTCGGGAAAATAGTCAAGCAGAGTATAAGGCATACTTCCGGGTTCTCTTCCCGACAGCACACGGGAGTAGTTTTCAATACCGGGGCAAAATCCAATTTCAAGCAGCGACTCCATATCATAACGTGTACGCTGTTCTATTCGCTGAGCTTCAAGCAGCTTACCCTGTGACTGAAAATATGCAAGTCTGTCCTCAAGCTCGCACTCTATCTCCTTTAATGCCATAACCATTTTATCCTGCGGTACTATATAGTGCGAAGCGGGATATATAGCTGCGTGCTTTAGATCTGCAACTATCTCTCCTGTTAAAGGATTTACCTCGCAAAGCCTGTCTATCTCATCACCAAAAAACTCAACTCTGATAACATTATCTCCACTCGCCGCCGGAAATATCTCCACAACATCTCCTCGTACACGGAATTTATTTCTCACAAAGTTTATGTCATTTCGTTCGTACTGCAATTCAACAAGCTTTTTTAGAAGTTCATCTCTCGGTTTCTCCATACCGGGACGAAGTGAAATTACCATTGTACGGTAATCGATAGGGTTACCCAAGCTGTAAATACAAGATACACTTGCAACTATAATAACATCTCTTCTCTCCGACAATGCAAGCGTTGCGCTGTGGCGGAGTTTATCTATCTCGTCATTAATAGATGAGTCCTTTTCTATATACGTATCAGTCTGCGCAATATACGCTTCCGGCTGGTAATAATCATAATACGATACAAAATACTCCACCGCATTATCAGGAAAAAACTCCTTGAACTCGCTGCAAAGCTGTGCGGCAAGAGTTTTGTTATGTGCAAGAACTAACGTAGGACGATTAAGCCTTGCTATTACATTCGCCATGGTAAAGGTCTTTCCCGAACCTGTTACGCCCAAAAGCGTCTGCTCCTTTTTACCGCTCTCTATGCTCTTAACAATAGCGTCTATCGCCTGCGGCTGATCTCCTGTTGGCTTGTAATCCGATTTTAAGATAAAACGATCTTCACGCAATAGTTCCCTCTCCTTTATTTTATAATCAGCGTCATAGATTATTTTATAACAAACTTTCGTATATGTCAATCAGCCCCAATCCTGTATTACTCGGATTTGGGGCTGGTATTATTTATCAGTTATTATTGCATTGTTAATTGTTCAGTATGTCCAAAACCTTATTGCAGACATTCGTTATCTCTCTTCCCGAAATAGTGATAATATTGAAATCTTCACCATGTTCTATAAGCTGCTCGTTCTCCTCGTTGTCTATACAATCCGCTATAATAACTGCCGTCATATTTATTCCAAACGTATTAGACAATGCAAATAGCTTTGTATAATAGTCTAAGCTTAATTCTCCCGTTGCCTTGCACTCGATAAATACCGTAGAAAATCCCTTTGTTACTATACAATCGAACTCGTTCTTTGAAAAGTTATTTTCCCAGTTTATCTCAAAACTGCTCCTTATATCATCAAAATAACCGCATTTCTTTAGCTTGTGGTATACATAAACTTCGAGTATTCTTCCCTCAAGCGTAAGCAGATCCTTTATCTGAGCTGTTGAATATGTAAAGCTGATACTTTTCCTATCGTCACTTACGCTGTAATTTCTGATATAACCGTTCCTGCTAAGGAAACTCAGTATACCGTATCCTGCCTCATTGATCTCTCGATCTCTGTCATTCTTTACAGGACAGTTCACAACTCTTAAATCATCAAAAATCACTTTGATTATATTGTGCTTGGGATTAATATCAATCTTAATAAAGTCGTCATCTCTGAGGAATATCTCGTTATCAAAAAGCTTTTTGAACTTATCTTCCCACTGATAGCTGCACTCAACAGTAACCAGACAAGACCCTGTGTTAAGAATTTTAACATTGCTGTTCCCGCTTATCATATTTCGTTGTTTAAGCGCTTCAATTATTCTTGCGGCAGCTCTGCGGCAGGAGTTGGAGAGTCTGTACTTATATATGTTAGGTTTGGATAGTAAAGTATCGTTATCCGTTGCTTCGAATTTTACATATGTATCATGATTTGCAGCATAATTTTTAAGAATGCCGCATATGAACTTCCATGCACATTTATTCATATTGCTGCAGGAATACTTATTCCAAAGCTCTCCGTAGCTTTCGTAAAACTCAGGCTTGTCCCCTGATACATTTGTAGATTTGTGAAGCGCAAATACATCAGATACAGTTATAAATGTATCCCTTTTCACATATCTGAATACATCTGCTCCGCTTATTTCATCAAAAATCATCTTTGACGAATCAAAATGGTAGCTTGCTATGCTGCTGTACATTCTTGATATTGTATCCGATGTAGATATAGTACCCGTTGATACAGGCGAGCTGTTTTTCTCCAAATAAAACCATGGTGTTTTCTTCGCCCTGTCATTCAACTTCTTTTCAAGGTCGGGTATGAATTCATCTAACGTTTTACCCTTTACAAACCTAACCCTCTCAACCTTACAGTCGCTTTCATCACGGAACTTCTGTATCATCTCATCGGAATCAAAATCATCTTTGCCCATTTTTGTTCCAATGATAAACTCGATCTTTGAACGAAACTGCTTTCTGTCCATATACTGTGATATGTACTTCAATGTATCTGTTATTTTCTGTATTTCCTTAGTATCCTTACAATATGCCGTATATATTATCCTCTCGGGATTAACTATTGTCGGCACTGCAACATTAGAAAACAGCTCGGTTCTGTCACCCATTTTTTTACCTGCAATAAACGGTATTGCAAGACACATATCAGCCGAATAAGTAAGTATAAACGGTATTCCGTCTACAAGTGCAATGTCATCGTCCTTGTAATTATGGTACTGTCTGCTTAACTGTACGATCTTAAACTGTTTATCCAATGCCTCTATGCTGTCCTTTAGCCATTTTCTGTCGGGAACGCTTATGTCCTCATCGTTCTTAATAAAATAAAGACAAGACTTAACAAGACCTGCATAACGACTACACTGATCCGTTTCATTGTTCCAGATATCTTTCATACAGGTTATGAGTTCATGGAATACGGAGAGAGCTGTTCTGTGTCCGCTGAGTCTTTCTCTGATACCGCTGATAATATGGCTGTTAAACAAAGTTTCCACTCCAAGCTTGTTAGCCTCCTCCATGTACACACAATGCAGATCAACCGAAACTTTCTCCAGCTCGTCAAGCTTTTCATACTCGGTAGGTTCGTCTTCGGAAACTTGATAATCTCCGCCGTTATCCCACAGTTTCTTGTTTATCTTTCCGTTTTGGGCTACCCATTTTCCCGTTGAAAGCGCGTCAAACGGACTGCTCCTCACAAGACAAACATGCTCTTTTTTCGTCTTTGTTTTACCGTCCGCGCACTCATAAACATCTCGGTTCGTATATCCTGTACAAAGCTTCTCTACTACCCACCTGCGATGCTCCATATAAACAAGAGCGTTTCTATCCTCTGCATTTTCGCTTATATACTTTGAATAGTCATTGGCAGCCTTTGAAAGATTATGAATATCCATATCTATTCCTATGCTGTAAAGCTTATATTTTGCAGCAATAACAAAAGATACGCAGGAATGGTGATTATAGTCCTTTTTAAAATCGTTGCGGACATCGCCGAACTTTATGTTGAGATTTTTATTCCAGATCAGATGTACATTGAGTGCCATTCTCTCAATTTCTGCATACTCGGGTGTTGTCTTTATGTCATCTGATACATATACGGGAATTAGTCCCTGTAACTCTCTGTCGTGGAAATGACTTCCTTTCCACACAAAGCACGTTTGACACGGAAGCGCAAAAGACTTTACTATCGCAAGAGTATCTGCGTCTTTGCCTGCCGCTACAAAAACATAATCGGGCTTTTCGCTGTCATCGGAGAATAGCTCGTTTATATAACTTTGGTTGTCGCTGATAGTATCTACCGAAAAAGTATGAGTAATGAAGTGTATGCTGCCGTACACCTCATCTCTTGACGTTTCTTCATTAATATCAAAGAATACTTCAAGGTCCGGTCTGTCTTTCAGATACTTTTCTATCTCTTTTTCTGATTTAGAGATAACGGTTACTTTGATAGTTTTACCGGGGATCTGCATTATTTGCAGAGTTGTATCAAGAAATTGTGTTCCGGCTGTGCTTAATCCTATCAAAAGGATATTTACGGTATTTTTCTTTCGGTCAATATCCTCATAGATAGGATTGGTAAACAAATGTCGCTGAATTGCCGCAAGCGATCTTTTCTCTGCCTGTTTCTTTAATACTGAGTTTTCTCCCGTAAGCGTCCACTCGTTATCCACACCTGCTCCCGCAGCAACTCCGCCCGGCGCTGCAAAATACAAAGCATTCTTTATATCCGCAAGCAGTTCCTCACAGCTTGTATAACGATCCCCTCTTGTACATAAGGTCTTCTGTAAAATTCCGAGAAGCGTACTCTTCAGCTTTTCGTTTGAATTACGCTGCGAGCATTTTATCAGCTCGGAGGTTTCAAGCAGCGTTCTGAGTTTGTCATAAGACTCATAATCATAGCGATAGTCTGTATATTTTAAACCGTCGTTTATAATTATCGAATAAAACAACACTGCGCCTATTGAAAATATATCAGACAGATTACAGGAATAATCATTTCCTGCCTCGGGTTCAACAAAGCCGTAAGCGCCTACTGCGTAAGGCGGTACGTTGAATACTGAACAAGCGGTATTTACATCAAACATAGATAATGTCTGAGGAAGTATTTCATCACCCGAAACTTTAAAACCAAAATTATCGGGCTTTATATCTCTGTGCAAAAGGTTTGCCTTATGAAATGCGCAAATACATTTCGTTAAGGTTTCAATTGACAGCAGTATGTCATAAAGCTTTTTTTCGGGATCGATAGTCGGGTGCTCGTGTATATCTTTACAAAAATCACTGTATATCTTAAGCTGTGGATCGGGCGTCCATATATATGATGTTCCCGTTATATTACAGTCCTCGTCACAGCCGTAATATATTTCAAACGCAGGTACAAATGCAGCAAGTTCGGGGTTGCTGCGTTCAAAGATCATCATTTTATACGGCTCAAGGTACTCTTTTTGAAGCCTTAAAAACTCCTCTTTTTCCTCTCTGCACCCCTCGGGAATTACAACCTGTCCGTTCTCATCTCTTGTAAGCGATTTTATAGCTCGTGGGTAAAACTCTTTTAATACGCCCGAACCCGTGTTCATATTATGTGCGTTATAACACACGGCAGACGCGCCGCTCGGCTCTATTTTGCTGTCGATAATAAACCTGCGTTTAAACTTTTCGCCGTCCGCCATTCCGCATAGCAAAACACTATCCATACAGTTTTCCTCCATTTTTTATATCAGCTTTTAAAAGAGCTGCCAACCAGATCCATAGAAATAATACTGCAATCGTCAACTCTTTCTTTGTCTGTTAAAAGTTTAAACAGACTATTATAATCCTGCTTTATCAAAACCTCTCTTACGGCAGGATCTATTTTGTTCCTGTTATACATCAAATGCCATGCACCGTCCGAGCAGATCACAACCGAGTTAATGTCATCTGTACTTATAACGCCCGAGTTTGAGTGCATATATCCGTTTAATGTAGTTGTAACGCAACAGCCCTCACGACTGTCGGACGGCATTGACAGCACGGTAAAGCTTTCATTGCCCGAAACTATAATAAGACTGTCGCCAAGACTGAAATAGTATATCTCGTTTCTGTTATAGTCGATCACGGCAAATGCTATCGTACTTGCATACTCGTCAATATCAGCTTTCCTTTTTTCTGCCTCGCATTTCAAAGCAACATTAATATCCGAAAGCAAACTTCCTGCGATCTCATAAGAATTGCGGTCAAAAATTGTTTCTCCCGTTGCTTTTAAAAACTCCTTTGTTATATCGCAGGCTATTCTTGCCCCGTCGGCAGAATATTTGCCCGAGGAAACACCGTCTGCCAAAATAATATAGGACGTGTTATTATTTTTCTCGTATAACACATAGTCCTGATTTTGAGCGTTGTCATAGCTATGGTGCTTCCCTGCTTCACTCATGTAGTTCATATAATTTTCCCCTTCCAAATCTAAACACTTTTCATATATGGCTCGCCGCATAAGACGAGAATATTACAGCTATATCAAATATATTTTTATCGTTTACAGGCTGATAATGCGCCATTTCAAGATATGCGTTCAAACCGCTCATAGGGTTTGTGTAATCGTTATACACATCTACCAGACTTTTGTATCGGTTTTCATTTTCGATCTTCGCATTATAGTAATAATAATACGCTGTAATAAGAGCTGTTCTCGTCATGAACTGAGGACTTTGTATATTCATAGTAGAAACAGGTCTTGATGAAACCTCACGATGTTCCTCGTTTACCGTTTGTTTATTCTCCTGTTCTATAAACACATTACCGAGATAGCTGTTAATTGCAAAGAGCAGCTTTACAAATTTATCAAGCTTCTCGGGATCTTTTCTGCGCGCGTTCTCAAAAAACTCTCCGTTCATTCCCTTTTTCAATCCCGAAACATCTGCAAACCATAGTCCGTAATTGCAGTTTTCTCTCTTTACAGACAAATCGAAATGTTCCATATCTCGAATTAGCTTATTATAAAGTCTGAAAGCAGTATAAGACGATGACTGCGTTTGCATACTGCTTTTTGCACGCTGTTTCTGTTCTCCCTTGCTGTCAACGTAATCCTCCAATTCAAGACTGCAATCGTAATTCTCTGCGATATACCTCTCAAAATCATCTTCCGACAGGTCAAACACCTCCTGTGTCATCTTGGAAGTAAAATAACGTGTTGCCATATTCCTTGATACATTAAGAGTATTCTTGTTCGTTAAAGATGACAGTCTCTTTATCATTTCCTCTGCGTTCTTTATTTTCATACTCCTTTTCATATCCTTTGACAGATAATATACATATACCATTTCGGCAAAGTTCTTATAATTTATTCCCTGTCCCGAGGGGTCTATTTCATATGCCGTAATGTTTCCCGAATATGCGTTTGTTAAATACCTCATAAGGTTATTGGAATAATAATCCTCGAAAAGGTTTTTCTGTATATCGGTTTCGTAATCAAGTATCTGCTCCATATTTCCGTTTTCACAGTAAAAAGACATATTGTATACTATTGCAAAAAGGTACAGATCTCTCTTTATCGAACCTCCTGCTTTAAACCTTCCGCAGGCAAGATCATCGCAAAGACGCAGTAAACCGTATTTTCCCTCAGGCTGTTTCTGTGCTTTTGTTGCCGTTTCAAGCACAGCAAAAATATCGTCATCAATATTGTTGATCACGTCATCATTAGAATTTGCGTCAGCACCCTTTTTCCCCTCTGCATATTCTACGATATACTTTTGACCGTTATAGATACATACCTTTGACTGCTTCGGCTTGCCGTTCTTTTTTAATACTATATTACCGTCATTATCATAAACATCTGCCGTATAAGTAAGATAATTTCCATACTTAATAAACTGCTTTAATATTCTGAGCCTTAACGTACCGTCTTGCCAGTTGTCGCTTTTATCACACACTCTGTCAACTATTCTGAGCATTGACTGTTCGGGGGTGGGATAATCGTCAAAGTTTGCAAAAAGAGTTTCGAGTATTTTTGTTTCTATATCATCAAACGAGGGCAGTACAGTTGTATCAACAAGTTCCTCAAAATACTCGTCTTCTCTCATGGAGTCGCAGGGTATCTTCAGACAAGCAAACATTCTCATAAGTTCTGCTCTTATACTCGGCTTTGCAGACGGAGCTGCTTCCTTTAACTGCTCAAGCTTCATCTCAAAATCTTCTCCTGTGAGCATTGAAGCGAGCATATTCTCACGCTTATCTTTCATCTTTACAGTTAGTCTTTCGTTCACCATAAAAACCACCTCTGATCTTAAATATTTAAGTATCTCCTGTTCTGCCTAAATTATACACGATAAAAAAACTGCTAAATTATAGGGGCAGAAATCAAAAAACACACATTAATGCATAAAAAATATAATATCATAGCTATTAAATTATACCATATTACCGTTATTAATACATTATTATTTCGTTTTTGTAATCTTTTTTTGTGACAAAATTCTACATAATCAATTTGTTTATTTTCACCAAAGAAAAACTCTTCCCTACTTTGCCTGCGGGGAAGAGTAATATTTATATTATTTTTTCATACCGAGCATTACATAAACCATTGCGGAAAATAAACAGAATGCGGAAACCAACGCTATTGTTGTGTAATTTACAACTTTTACAGCTGTACTGTCTTTTTTGCTGTTATCCTCGATCTGCTTCGGGAATAATCCTGTAAATAACGCTCCCGTTATCATTGTTGGAAGTATATAGCGGAAATCCATTGAACAGTTATGAGGATAGTTAAATGCGAATACAATAAAGTTTACAAACAAAAGCAGATGATACGATACAATAAACAGCTTCATATCTCTATCAAGATACTTGCTTTTAGTAACACAGCAGTATATCATGGCTATTATTGACAATGCGATAAGCACCATATTCAAAATAAGCAGAACTCTGCAAACCGCAGTCGGAACATTCTCATATTTATACTCTCCGAAAAGCGATGTTTTAATTATCGACACAAACGGATTATACTCGAAGTATTCCGCTCCTGTATGAACTCTGTTCAGGAACACATTTTCAAAAGGATCATACGATAAATCAAAAAGTCTTTCGTACGCAGTGTGAAAACCGATATACTGATCCGATGTATCGGCAAGTCTTGGAACGTAAGTAAATTCAACCTTGTATTTTATGAAATTCCTTACAGAAAACCACAATCCAAGCGGCAGACATACACAACCGAATATACAGAACTGTCCTATATTATCGGTCAATCTCTTTTTATCCTTTATCAGCTTTATAAGGAAAAGCAATGCAATAGGCAGAGCAACAAGCGCTGCGGACAGCTTTGCAGACATACCTGCGCCTATTGAAAGAGCAATAAGCAGAATATTTTTTATTGTCGGGTCTTTATACCACCTTATAGCAGTATAAATCGAGAGCATCATAAACAAAAATGCCAAACCGTCATTATTGATACTTCCTGCTATCAGCATTGTACTGGGGTGGAACGCAATTATCGCCAGAGCAATTATTTTTGGTTTTTTGATTATATTCAAAGCGTCAAGTATTCTTTCACTCACAACCATTACACAACACGAATAAAAGAGTGTTAAAAACTGAATACTTCCGATCGCTCTTTCATATGACGCGCCAAATGTTGTGAGCAATCTCATCCACAATGCGGCAAGGAAATGGTGCAAAGGCGGATGATAAAATTGCGCTCTTGTTGTCGGGTCAAAATCGGGGAGCTTAAACCCATTATTATAGAAAAACTCAATATAACCTGCATGACCCTTTTCAGAGCCGAAATCATACACATCGTGCTGTCGATGACGTGTAGTTGAACTCACCACAGTATACAGACAATAATTAAGCCTTAATATAAAACCTGCCGCAAAAAGAAGCAGTATAATATTTCGTGAACTAAGCTTATTATTGATCTTGAGATAAATCGCCGCTCCGCCCAAAACAAGCATAGCCGTTATTACAAGAGGAGTGCCGTTATAAGCCTGCGTTTTATCAAATACAATTGTACATAGTACGCATAATATCGCAAATGCCGCAAAGCATTTCTTTGCCAAACTCTGGTCAAAATCAGTTTCACGCTTTAATACATTTTGTGTCTTAGCGTTTCTGAAATTTGCGGAAACTTTACTCATATAGAATCATTCCTTATTTTCGTCTTTTGTTTCGTGATATGATTTTTCTGTATTAACATTCCATATCGCACTCTTGTCTGTCGAACCCGACTTTATCGCCTCGGCAGTTCTGAAACCTGTAGCCATAGAATGATCCATATTGTTATATCTATGCTGACCGTTTCTTCCGATACAATAAAGATTTTGATACATATTGAGCTGTTCGATAAGCTTATCCATTTGCGCATAAGTATCGAAGTATGCAGGATACGCTTTTTTGATACGCTCACGGTGCGCGTCAATAACTTGGTTAGTTGTGATAACTCCCATAGTTTCGAGTTCCTTTGCGGCAAACTTAATGCACTCGTCGTCTGTCATATTCCAGAAGCTGTCGCCCTCCTCGCAAAAATACTCCAGTCCTATCCATACGTATTTTTCGGGATCTGTAACAAGGTACGGACTCCAGTTGTTAAAGATCTGAATACGTCCGAGCTTGACGTTAGTATCCTGAACGTATATCCAGCAGTCAGGTACGATATTGCCAAGCGTCTTTATATCTGTTTCATTCTTAAGATTAAGCTTATCCACAAGCAAACCTACCGTAACAAAATCTCTGTAAGGAAGTCCCTTCGCAATAGCGACTATATCATCACTCGGTTTATCGCCTGTCATACCTATAACAAGATCTTTTACAGGCATAGATGATATAAATATATCTCCCTCTACCGTAATGCTGCCATTATCTGTTTCACATACAACTTGTGTAACTTTATTCTTATTGATCACAATATTTTTTACAGAGTAACCTTTTCTGATAGTACCGCCGAGTTTCTCGATTTCCGACGCAACTGTTTCCCAAAGCTGACCCGGACCGTAC
>CACWKD010000008.1 GCA_902761345.1 uncultured Ruminococcus sp.
CTGTTTCTCCTCAACATAACTTAAAAACGTACCGTAATCGACTTCCTTGATGCTTCTCTGCATCACACCCGGCAGAAGAAACAGATTGAGGACGATCATCGCCACAATAACAATTGCAAGGTATATTCCTGTGAAGATAAAGAATTTCTTTGATTTAGCTTTAGGAGTGGGAACATCTGCAATTATCTCGTTTTCAGATGTTATTTTTTCCTTTACTGTATCCATACTTACCACCTGTTTAATACTTGTTGAAAATTGAGCTTTTCTGTACTTTGTCAATATCCTTTTTTATCTGTACGGAAAGTTCTTCAAGATTATCAAATTTCTTTTCATCACGAACAAAGTCAAGAAACTGCGTGCGGACGTGTTTGCCGTAAAGATCACCGTAAAATCTTCCCAAAATGTGTGTTTCAATATTTTTATGATCGCCGTTTACAGTGGGTCTTACTCCGACATTTGTAATGCCCTCGTACCTTTTGCCGTCTATATACACAAACGACGCATACACGCCGAAACGAGGCGTTACAAAACCCTCGGGGAGATTTTGGTTAATGGTGGGTATACCGACAGTTCTGCCGTTATGCTTGCCCTCGGTAATGATCTGCTCCACAGAAAAAGGTCTGCCGAGCAGTCTGTTGGCGGTGAGAATATCTCCATTCTCTATAAGATCCCTTATCCTGCTTGAACTTACCGCTTGATCGCCGTAGCAAACGGGTGAGGAAACAAAAGCTTTTATACCGTATTTTTGGCATAATTCTAATAAAATATCGCTTGTACCCTCGGCGTTTCTGCCGAAACGGTAGTTAAATCCGCAAAATACAGCCTGAACCCCGAGCTTATCTATAAGAATTGTTTTTACAAAATCATCGGGGGAAATATTTCTTACAGATGAAAAATCAACCGAAAAACAATATTCCGTGCCAATCTCCTCAAGTGTTTTCATTTTATCTTGAATACTCAGCAGAGTACGTCTGCGTGATTTTCCGAGAAGTGCGGCAGGCGATACGTCAAAGGTAAAGACAGCCGAACTAAGAGAGTTTTCCTTTGCATAACTGCACATAGAACGGATTATACGCTGATGACCTATGTGTATTCCGTCAAAACAGCCTAATGCGATACAGCACGGAGAAATTTGTGTTATATTATTAAAAATTTGCATAATATCCTCTGATAATAAGTTTTTTCTATATAATTGTACAACATTTTTATGTAATATTCAAGTGCCGAAATAGACTGCACAGCAAAAAATAAGTATGTAAATGCTGTAAAGCTATGTTCTCAGAAAATTCATACATTTTTCGGGGGATTTGATATAATAGAAATGAAAAAGGGGAGGAAAAGCTGATGAGAAAGAATATAATTATTATAGGAATAATTGCTTTGACAGTTCTTATGTTTGGCGGCTGTGGGGGAGAGGATACTGTCGCAGTATCGTCGCAGGAGGACGTATCTTCCGTCGTATCCGAAAAAACGGAGTACAGTACAGATGAAATAAGAGAGGTGCTTGTAGGAGAGTGGGGCAGGCTTGAAAAGACAATGCACTACTTCTATGAGGACGGCAGTTGTGTTATAGGCGGTATGCAGGGAACATACGAGATAGACGATAACAAAAGCCTTATTCTCACTACAATGAGCGGTTCGGTGACACAGTACGAATGGGCAAGCTCCTTTACAAAAACAGACAGCCCTAATTACTGGTATCTTGACGGGGATATTATCACGATAGACGGCAATCAGTTTACAAAGATAGTTAAAGCCGATGAGAGTGAGGAGTAAGGGCAAGTTTTTTGTAAAAATATATTGATAAAACTTCTCATAAATGGTAAAATGGAGAGAGATATTTTAAGGAGGCATAATTATGAAAAACACAGAGAAAACAATGGATAAGCTTGTGGCACTGTGTAAAACAAGAGGTTTTGTATATCCGGGCAGCGAGATATACGGCGGTCTTGCGAATACATGGGATTACGGCCCTTTGGGTGTTCTTCTCAAAAACAATATCAAAAGTGCGTGGCTCAAAAAGTTTGTACAGGAAAACAAGCTCAATGTAGGTCTTGATTCCGCAATTCTTATGAACCCTCAGACTTGGGTAGCTTCGGGTCACCTGGGCGGATTTTCCGATCCTCTTATGGATTGCCGTGATTGTAAGACACGTCACCGTGCAGATAACCTTATAGAGGATTTCGACGGCACAAATGTAGCAGGCTGGAGCAACCAGCAGATGACAGACTACATCAAGGAAAAAGGTATAGTCTGCCCTAACTGCGGCAAAGCAAACTTTACGGATATCAGACAGTTCAACCTTATGTTCAAGACATTTCAGGGTGTTACAGAGGATACAAAGAACGAACTGTATCTTCGTCCGGAAACTGCACAGGGTATATTTGTAAACTTTGCGAACATTCAGAGAACTACAAGAAAGAAAGTTCCCTTCGGTGTTGCACAGATAGGTAAGTCTTTCAGAAACGAGATCACACCCGGTAACTTTATATTCAGAGTAAGAGAATTTGAGCAAATGGAGCTTGAATTTTTCTGTAAGCCCGATACGGATCTTGAATGGTTTGCTTATTGGAGAGGTTTCTGCCGTGACTGGCTCTATTCGCTCAATATTAAGGAGGAAAACCTCAGACTTCGTGACCACGAAAAGGAAGAACTTTCGTTCTATTCAAAGGCAACAACAGACTTTGAGTATCTGTTCCCGTTCGGCTGGGGCGAGCTTTGGGGTATTGCAGACAGAACTAACTATGACCTCACACAGCACATCAACACAAGCGGCAAACGTCTTGATTACCGTGATCCCGTAACAAACGAAAAGTATATTCCATATGTTATAGAGCCGTCGCTTGGCGTTGAGCGTCTGTTCCTTGCAATAATGACAGAGGCATACGATGAGGAGCAGATCAAAGAAGATGATACAAGAGTTGTATTAAGACTTCACCCGACGCTTGCACCTTTCAAGGCTGCCGTACTGCCGCTGTCAAAGCAGCTTTTGGAAGAATCAGGCGAGGTTTACGATCTTCTCTCAAAGCACTTTATGACTGATTTTGACGAAACAGGATCTATCGGTAAGAGATACCGCCGTCAAGACGAGATAGGCACACCTTTCTGTGTTACATTTGACTTTGATTCCCGTGACGACCACTGCGTAACAGTTCGTGACAGAGATACAATGGAGCAGGAGAGAGTAGCAATAGATGATCTTGTTGAGTATATCTCAAAGAAGATAGCATTCTGATTATGGACGCAAATACTACACATAAGGAAGAATTGCTTGCGGTATTAGATGATAACGGAAGTATCGTTAAGGGCGAGAGTGTATCAAGGACAGAAGCGCACGATAACGGTATACTTCACGGTGCGAGTCATATTTTCATTTACAGATTATCGGAAAGCGGAAATATAGAATTTCTTTTGCAGAAAAGAAGTCCGAATAAAGACAGTTATCCCGGCTGCCTTGATATTTCTTCTGCCGGACACATTGAATACGGTATGGATTTTCTCGATACTGCGTTAAAGGAGCTGCATGAGGAGTTGGGCTTGGAGGTTAATGCAGACGAGCTTTATGAGGCTTTTTCTCAGCATTTCCATAAGATTGATGAATTTCACGGTGAAATATTTGACAATCGAGAAATTAATAAGATTTATCTGCTGAAAAAAGATGTTGATATTACAAAATGTGTTTTACAAAAGGAAGAAGTATCGGAAGTGTTATGGCTTGACAGCGAAGAGATACGTGTGGGTATAAATTCCGGCGCAGGGGAGATATGTATTGACGCAGAGGAATTTGACAGAGTATTGTCTTTTGTTAAAAAGCGTGAAAGTTTAGATTAAAATAAAAACAGCACTGATTTGATTCGGTGCTGTTTTGTGTTTTATTTTACGTATGTCAAGTTTAAACGCAAAAATCTCTTTGATCTCTGAACCAAGCTTTTTTAATCACTCCGCAGGCTATTTTTTCGCCTGATTTACCCGAAGGCTGCACTGCCATAAATGCAGTGCCGTTGTTTGATAGCAGGGGCGGAAGATCGCCTGCGTGTTCGGGGTGAGAAACGTCTTCGGGATTATAGTGACCGCCCGTTTTAGGAAATCCCTCGCCGCTGCAATTCGAGCCGCTGTGAATATGAAAAGCAAAAAATCCTGTTTCGCTGTCACGGGGCAGACCCGATATTCGAGCAACAACAAGTACGCCGTTTCGCTTTTGTATAAAATCCACTCTGCCGGAAAGCATAGGCGCGTCTTTTGAGCCTTTTATCTGTGCCGAGGCATTTATACCTCTGTATGATTTTTCCATTTTCATCACCGATATTATAATATGCAAAAATAATAACGGTGTTACTTTGTCTTTATTCAGTCGTTACATCTGCGAATGTAAATCTTATAGCTTTTGAAATGTCTTTAGGGGATACTTCAACCTGAAATCCGATTTTTCCCGCGCTAAAGCATATTGTTTCTTTATCTTCGGCAGATTTGTCAATACAGGTTGTAAAGAATTTCTTCATACCGATAGGTGAGCAGCCGCCGTGTACATATCCCGTAAGGGGTAACAGATCTTTTTGTTTGAGCATTTCAATTGATTTTTCCGAAACTGCCTTAGCCGCTTTTTTCAGATCAAGCTCCTTGTGTATCGGAATAACAAAAACATATTTATTTCCCGTTTTACCCACGGTTACGAGCGTCTTAAAAACTCTCTCCGGCTCTTTGCCTAAAGCTTGTGCAACGTCTTTGCCGCTGAGCTTTGTATTATCTCCTATACTGTGCGGGGTATAGGGGATTTTTTTCTGATTGAGAATTCTCATAACATTTGTCTTATCCATAATTATCAGCCCTCCTCTGCTTTCTGCTGTTCACGTTTAATCATTTCTTTGTATGCGATCCTGCCTGTAAATGTTTTCGGGAAGCTGTCAACAAATTCTATATCCTTTGGAATTGCATAATCTGTCATATTTTGTTTGCAGTATGACAGAATACGTTCCTTTATCTCATCTGTTTTTTCATATTCTTTTTTTAGCTGCACAAATGCCTTTACTCGTTGTCCTACCTTGCTGTCGGGAACTCCTATAACACAGCTTGACTGTGCATATCTGCACTTGTTAATAACATTTTCCACCTGTGCGGGATATACATTATAACCGTTAGTGATAATCATTCGTTTTATACGCTGATCAAAATAAACATATCCGTCGCTGTCCATTTTTCCCAAATCGCCCGTATGAAGCCATATTCTGCCGTCGGGGTGAATTCTCAGTATGTCTGCTGTTTCAACTGAATTATTTACATAGCACTTCATAACAGTCGGGCCCGAGATACATATTTCGCCGAATTCTCCTCGGCAGCATTCATCGGTAGTGCCTGTTTTTACTATAACGTAACGTGTATCGGGCAGGGGCTTTCCGATACTGCCCTCACGCTGTTCTTTCTCGGGGGCGATACAGCTTATTGTGATACACTCCGTAGTGCCGTAGCCCTCTCTTACTTTAACATCTGAGTATCTTTCGCTTAAAAAATAGTCAAAGCGGTTTTTGAGTTCTGTCGGGAGTTTATCACTGCTGCAAAAAACACCTTTTAAGAATTTAAGATTAGCATTGTCGAGTACAGGTGTTCTGAGCAGTCTGTCTAAAAGGCTTGGAACGCAGGCAATGTAATTCGGTTTTCGCATTTTTATACACCTTGCAAAGCTGTCGGTTGAATAGTCCGGGAGCAGTACGCATCTGCCGCCCAATGCTAAAACAGAATGTATTCCTATTCCCAGACCGTAGCCGTGTGAAATACCCATAGAGGAGAGCACCTTATCTCCGGAAACAAAGGTTTCGTTGACTTCTGCAAATTGTTTTGCAAGGGAGTTAAAGTTGAGGTTTGTAAGGCCTATACCTTTTATTTGACCTGTTGTCCCTCCGCTGTAAAGTATAACTGCAATATCATCGTCCTTTACGTTTTCGGAGTAATCGCCTTTATAATTTTCACCCTCTTGTATAAAGTCCTCCCAGCTCAGTTTATGGTCATGCAGCGGTATGTAATCTATATAACGTCCCTCTGTAAAGTGATATATGGGTTTATTTATGATACCCATTATATCGGAGGCTTCGGTTGTTATCAGCAGATTTAATGTATTATTGTCGATGAATTTTTTGAAGTTTGAGTAACACTCGTTCATAGTAAGACACGCTGTGCTGCCTGCGTCACGCAGATAAAATTCTATCTCGTTTTCCGGAGATTTCGGGTGTATCATACTTGCCGCAGCTCCGATTTTGTTTACAGCGTACAGCATAATAACTGCCTGCGGAATATTTGGCATACATATAGTTACTTTGTCGCCCTGTTTTATTCCGCAAGCCTTCAGTGACGCAGAACATTTTAGTATCAAGTTTAACAGTTCCTTGTAGCTTATGCGTTTGCCTGAGTATTCCATTGCAATACTGTTAGGCTGTTTTTTTGCAATCTCGCATACTGCACTGTACATAGATTTTGGCAGAGGCTTTTGTTTATTTTTTTTAGATTTTTTTACTGCCGATTTACTGCTCATCGTTGTTTTCCTCCGAAGTATCTGAGAATATTCGTTCAAGCTCATCAAAAAATTCTTCTCTGCTGTAAATCATATTGACTGCGCCAAGCAGAGTATTGGCGGTCATATATTTCGGAAAGCCCAGTGCAGACAAGAGTTTTTTTCTCATGTTTTCACTACCCTCTCTTCCCGTCAAGCCTGCATTGTAAAAATCAAGCTTAGTTATTTCGCCGGTTTTTTTATAATTCTCCTCGCTGCCTATTACAGCAGCCCCGCTTGATAAAACAGCGTTTATAATAATCTCGTCCGTCATTCCCTCAACTCCGAGCAGCCCCTCTTTGGACGGGTGAGATTTACGCTTTTCCTTGCCCTGAATATCGGGGATAAACGCTTGTTTTATCTGAGCTGTACTGCCAACTATACTTTTGATATGATTTCTTATAACAAATCCTGCTCCGTCGCTGTCGGTAAGAATGATTATTCCGCGTTTTTGCGCAAGACGTCTGATAACATTCTTTTTCTCCTCGTCTTTAAAGATCCTGAAACCGCCTGTTTCTATTATGGCAGTATCGAACAGCCCTCCGAGTTTTATTCTGTCATATCTTCCCTCAACAATTATTGCTTCTTTTATAACTATCATATCAGCCCTCGTTTGCAATCATAATAAGCTTAACGATCAGACGTTCAAGCTGTATCCTGTCATCTGCCCTTGTGCTTTTTAAAGCAATATCGGTTTGTGCAATAGCGTCAAGGCTATTTCTGAGTATAGCAGTGTTTACCTTGCGGCAGTCACGCTCAATGTAACTTAACGCTCTCGCATTTTTGTAAGAACCGGGAAACAGTTTCATTAAATCTGTTACCGGGTAGCCGCATTTTATAGCAATTCTTGCTCTGTACATATTTATATAAGAACTTGACAGCACCGCAAGAATGGAGATGACCTCCTCTTTTTGGTATATCAGTCTGTCGACAAGCTTAAATGCTTTTACGCTGTCGCCGCTTATTACAGCCTTAGACAGGTCATATATGCTTGCTTCAAGATTTTTTGTGACAAGCATATCTATTTCTTTATCTGTAATTTCTCCGCCTGTTCCAACGTACTGACAAAGCTTTTCAAGCTCCTGTTTCAAAAGATTAAGGTCTGTACCGCTGTAATTTACTATTAGCTCGGCGTTTTTCGGGGATAGAGTTATGTTTCTTTTTCCTGCCCAAGAAACAAGCTTTTTTTGGAGCGCAGACGCAGTAAGCTTTTCAAGTTCCAAAAGACAGCCCTTTTGTATTGTAAGTTCGGCAAGCTTTTTGTCTTTTCCTGTCATAGATGTTCTTGATTTTTGTATTGCTGTGGGGTATGTAAAGATTACGATACTATCTCCCGATATGTTTTTTACAAGTTCGAGAATTTTATCTCCGTCATACGATGAAAAATCTGAGAAATTCAAATCCTTTATAACCGTAACATTATATTGGCTTGTAAATGGTATAGCCTGTAATGCCGAGGCAAATTCATTTATATCAAAATCATCTGTAAATACGTGGTAATTAAAGTCCGACGGCTTTTTCCCTGCTGTTTTTTCAATCAGTTTATTGGTATAATGGGAAACAAGCATTTTCTCGTTTCCGCAGATATAAAATAAATTTCCAAATTCATTTCCTGTGATGATTTTCTTAAATTCCTGTTCACTCACCTGAGGCATAACGTGTCACTCCTCCCGTATATTCTTGTTTGACGTTTACATTGCCCTTACCGCTGTATTCAAGGTCTATTTTGCCGTTTCCGTTTGTAGTATAAATGACGGACGCGTTATTTGCACTGTCTGTAAGCTCTTCGCAATCGTCTTTATAAGCTGAAATAATTACATTGGGTTTACCTATAAAACTCATATTTCGGGGCAGTTCGCTCATAACAATGTAATCGCAGTTTTTATATTGAAAGGGTACAAGCTCATAGTCGCCTCCGTTTGGACAGATAAGAAAATCTTTGTCATAGATCCGTATATACTGCCATACTCCGCTGTCGGTTCGTATAAGAGTTACGCTGACAGAATCCGCAATTTCGATATTGTTTATGTCTGAGTCCGCATAAATGACGTCTGTGCCGATATATCGCTGATAAGCATATCTGTATTTTTGTTTGTAATTTGTGCATACTACAATTTTTTTCGCATTAAAATCTCTCAGTATTCTGCGGCAGTAGCTGTATCCCTCATAACGTGAATAATTTGTATCAAATATACAATCAATGGTGTCAAAGCTTTCAAGGCTGTTTTTTATTTGGCTGTACTGATACTTTTCTCCCGTGGAATTAAGCAGGAATACTTTGTCGTTTTTCTCAAGCGTTACCGTAAGACCGTTTCCGACGTCAAGCACAGACAATGTTACGGTATCGTAAGAAAAAACAGTATCTGTAACGTAAATTCCCGCAAGAACCAATACTGCTATCATCGAAATATATTTTATAGTTTTCTTGTTCATCATATAAAAAGCGGCAAGAAAAATTATACTCATAAAGAACCAAATATATATTTTATTGTTATCGGTTTTTACGCTTGAAAACGGAAGTTCTTCAAACATTTCTGCCATACGGATAAACAGTTTAGCAGTTAATCCTGCGATACACAAAAATGGCTTTGCCGCAAAAACAAGCTTTATTGCAGAGAATATCGCCCCTGTTAAAGCAGAGATGATCATGATACCTGTAAAAGGAACAAGCAAAATATTAATAACTATCATATACGGTGATACAGAGCCTACATAGAAGATAAGGAACGGCAGAGAACCTATCGAAGCGGAAACCGAAGCAGAAATAGGGGAGGTAATTGTTTTTATACCTCTGTATGGTTCAAATTTGCTGCGAAGATATTTTTCTATGGGCTGAGAGAAAAGCATTATCGCCAATGTACACGAGAATGACCACAGCAAGCCTATATCTCCTACATTCAGAGGGTCAAGGCATAATATCATTCCCGCAAGACCCAAGGATTCTATACTGTCTGCTTTTTCGTACAGTGCCCAAGCAATCGTAGATAAGCTGAGCATAACAGCGGCTCTTATAACTGAAAATCCCATACCTGTCATCAGAGCAAAACCCCATACGAAAACAAGTTCAAGTATAGCTGAAACCTTTCTGCTTTTTGAGAACTTTCTTGTGACAAGACGTACAATACCTGCAATTATAGAGAGGTGCATTCCCGATACTACAAGGATATGCGATATACCAAGCTTTCTGAAATTGTCATATACTTCATCGCTTAAATATTGTCTGTCGCCTGTAATTACTGCCGTACAGACTTTTGCTTCATCATATGAAAGATACTTTTCAAAGGTGTTTGAAGCAGTCCTTCTCATATCCGAGAAAACCGCATAGAACGGACGTTTATCACAAGGTATAATTTTGTATTCGCTGTCATAGTTCGGGTTGATATATGTGCTTAAAAATATTTTCCTTGCTCCGTAATAGGACGAATAACCGTACCCGTACTCAAAGACAGATGAGAGTTTAGCTTTTCCCTCTATTCTGTCATAGATATTTGCAGGTTCGGTATATGACGATGAAACAAGGATTTTTATGTTTTTCTTCTCTCCGTTTACTTTATCTGTACGAACAGTAAAGCTTGTTGTAGTGCCCGATGTTTTCGGTTCGGATATTATCATTCCCGAAAACTGCACAGCCTTGCCGTCAAACTCGTCTGTTATCGGAAGAACATAGAAGTTTACCACAGCACAGTAGGCTAATATTGAAACACAAGCAGTTATACAGCACAATGCCCCTGCGGCGGTTTTCTTTTTTGTAAACTTATGTACACAAAGCAGTACCGCAAACATAACAAAACACACCGCAGCACAGTAAGGTGCCGCAGTGTGAAATGCTGCTGCGAACACAAGTGAAAGTATCATGCTGAACCCTATACACGCAAACGGTCTTTTCACTTGCATTACTCCTATCACTTTGTATTATTTAGGAAACAGAGGAAGCTTTTCAAGATATATAATGTCGTTGCGTTCGGCAGCGTCACCCTCTGCAAGGACGGCAGCTTTGCCGACTATAATTCCGCCTGCCTGTTTAACAAGCTCCTCCAAAACATACAGCGACGCACCTGTGCTGATTACATCATCTACAATAAGAACTCTCTTGCCCTTAATTCTGTCTGCTCTTTCCTTAGCAAGGTACAATCTCTGTACTGCGTTGGTCGTGATAGATTTTACCTCAAACGAAATCGGGTTTTTATCATAAGTTTTGATAGACTTTCTTGCTATCTCATAATCACGGCAGCCCTGTCTTGCAATTTCGTAGCAAAGAGGAATACCTTTTGCTTCTGCTGTAACTACAATATCATGTTCGGGGCATTTTGCAAGTAAAGCTGCCGAAACTGCTTCTGTTATCTCTACATCTCCGAACATAACAAAGGCTGCTATATCAAGAGTATCGCTTACGGAACAAAGCGGTAATTCACGTTCAAGTCCTGCAATAGTCATTTTATATGAATCCATTTTATCCACCTCAAAATTCTCTTTATTTTTCGTTTGATATTTCAAATTATCTTATCGCCCATAGTTTTTCCGCCGAGCAAATGGAAATGCAGGTGTTTGACGGTTTGTCCTGCGTCCTCACCGCAGTTGTTGATGATTCTGTAACCGTTTTCAAGACCCATACTTGCTGCAATTTTCTTAGCTGCAAGAAATACTTTTCCGATGAGTTCAGCGTCATTCTCCTCAATATCGTTGGCAGAAGCAATATGCTTTTTTGGAACGATAAGAACATGAACAGGCATCTGAGGATTGAGGTCATTAAACGCTGTAACAAAATCGTCCTCATAAACCTTTGTGGAGGGTATATTTCCCTTTATTATTTCGCAAAAAATACAATCCATAACGGACATCTCCTTTAAATATTATTTAACAAGTAAATTCTATCATATTTTGTGACAAATGTCAAAAGAAATGTGATAAAAAACAAGACAGGATACATTGATTTATCCTGTCTGATAGTATGTATTATTTTAGATTTCGTCGTTGATTACCATATTAAGGGCTTGCTTTAGAAATTCTTCCGTTTCTTCTTCTGTATAGCAGAGTTGCTTTTTTTCAATGTAATCAAGATAGTTAGTAACTGTGTTATATATAGACGACTCTGCAATATTTGTTTGATATATATTATCCTCGCTCGAATATCTGAGTGTAACTTCGTGGTTTTCGGGATTCCAGTACACTTGTATTGTATTGGAAAGATTGGCTGTACTTTTTAACAGTTTATAATCGTGGATCTTTTTTTCGTAAAAATACATCATTCTCTTTAGAAGTATTATTTTAACTTCTTTTGTGAATGGTCTGTAAAATTTACTGGGGAATTCCCCTATTCTTCCCGTGCGTAATATATCTAAGATACCGTCTTTGCTGCACAAGCATAGAGTGTAGCTTGTGGGCGGTGTATGTTCCATATCATTCCAATCACCGTGTATGCTTATAAGCGAATCTATGAGTGGTTTTTTCATCGGAAAGTCAATAATAATTTCGTTGAGTATTTTACTTCCGAAGCAGGGTACGATACATGGTTGCTTAAAGATCGTGCCCATTTTGGTTGCTGTGATTACTATATTGCTCTCTTTAATGGCGTATGTATATGAACCCTTTTCAAGAAACGGCGAACATTTATTCTTCAGGTCAAGAAAATGCTTGTCAAGAAGCTTAATGAATTCATTATCTTTAGTAAAGTAACCTTTCTGCATTTCATAATCAAAAAGAAGAGCACAGTTATCTGTAAGAATTAAATTCGGCAACAAACTTGCTGTGCTTAGGTGACTTTGAACCATATCGTAATGATAATACACATAAAAATTTTTAAGGCAAAATGCAGGTGTGACTAATTCTTCAATAGAATTTAGATTTGTATAGCATTTTTCCACTGTCTTTTCGAGGCAGATTATCTGCTCTATCTTTTTGCACGAACTGCCGAATACGGGAGTGAGCATACCTTCGATTTTATTGTAAGTGGGCTGCATTAATAGCTTTAAGCTTACATCGTTGTCGGAATTTTTTTCATTTTCAAATATATGAAGTGCACACCCGACAATCGCCTGTGGTGTTGTAAGGTACATTGTGTCTTTTGCAAAGCTGTAATTATTCGAGTATAAATCAGCTGTAACAGAAGATAAATGCTGATTATTGAAAGTATCTGCGTTTGACAGAGTTTCCATAAGACGATTTACAAAATGAAAGCTCGATACAACTTCGTCACCCAGTGTCTGTTTGTCAAATTCTTCGAGAAACTCATTTTTTTCCTTTGCAGACATACACAATCTTACCGCCATATCTTCTACAGTTTCAATGTTCAGCGGTTTTCTGTTTCCTTTGGTATAGCGGAACAGCATTGACCTGTCTATACCTATAATTTTTGAAGCCTGAGATATTGAAAGATTATTGTTTGAAAGGTAATTGCTAAGATACTCTGAAAAACTCATGAAGCTACACCTCTGTTAAATAATATAACATAACAGTAATACTAAAAAAATTAGTAATATTATAGCTGTTTTTTGTGTAATTATAATGATATTAAAGAAAAAAGGCACTTTTTTTATATATAAAATCTATAATTGTTAGGTAATGGCATATAAAGTCAAATAATTTTGTTGCTCGCTTTGTTGTCAGGTAAAATATGCTAAAGAATAAGAAAAGATATAGAAAAGATTTAAAATTTGCGATATAATGGTATTGACAGCAAAGAGCTGTTATAAATATGAGTTCTTCTTTCTTTCGATATGTACATTAATCTTAGGGGTGCATCTGTATGACAGCAGATAGCACCCCTAAGGTGTTTATTATTTTATAAATAATTCTACTCCAAATTCAGCTTGTATATCAAGCTGATTTATTATATCAAGTTTTTCTTGGTCTGTTCTTGAAGTTTTATAGTAATAGGGCGTCATCATAAATAACGCTTTGATGTCATCGTTTGTTTCAAGATGTAAAGTATATTTTATTTCGTGCAAGTCTTTAAGTGTAAATCCGTTAAGCAAATGAGTTTCCTCGGGATTTTTGTACGGTGTATCGTATACAGCGGCTTTAAGTTCAAAAAGGTGGTTTTTAAGCGGTACAGCCCTTATAAGAATACCGTCCTTTTTAAGCACACGGAAATATTCATCTGCGCAGGTTGGTGAGAAAATGTTTAAAAGCACATCGAAGCTTTCATCTGCAAAAGGCAGCTTGTTACAGCCTGCCGCCGCAAGTGTAATATCCTCGTCACGTCTGTGTGCAAACCTTAATGCGTCCTTTGAAATATCTATTCCGTACATCTCGCATTTTGGAACACGATTTTTTATGTTAGCGGAATAATAACCCTCTCCGCACCCTGCGTCCAGTACAGTTAAAGGACTGCCGCCGGATTTAACGGATACTATTTCCGCAATACAGTCAAGCAGAGGTTTGTAGTAGTTTTTGTTTAAAAAATCCTGCCTTGACTGTATCATTAATTTATCGTCGCCGTGACGTTTCTTGGAGGATTTCTGCGACATAAGGAGATTTACATATCCGTACTTGGAAACATCATATGAATGACGGTTTTCACAGATATATGCCTTATCCCTCAACGTAAGGGTACGTCTGCAAACAGGGCAAATAAATATATCCATATCAGCAAAAACCTCCGTCAACACCGAGTACTTGACCTGTTATAAAATCTGCGTTATCCGATGCAAGAAAGGAAACTGCCTTTGCAACATCTTCGACAGTGCCCAATCTGCCGAGCGGAGTTTCTTCTGCAAGTGATGATATTGTTTCTTCGTCAAGTTCGTTTGTGAGCATATCTGTGAGAATACACCCGGGTGCTACTGCGTTTACAGTTATTCCGGAGGGGGCGACTTCTTTTGCAAGAGCTTTTGTAAGACCTATAACGCCCGCTTTTACAGCAGAATAATGTACCTCGCACGACGCACCGTAAACACCCCATACTGAGGAAATGTTGATTATCCTGCCGTTTTTTCGCCTTATCATATCGGGCAGAGCGCTTTGACAGCAGTTGAATACTCCGCTCAAGTTTACAGCTACCATTCTATCCCAGTCGTCCTGTGTTATATCCGTAAACAGTTTTTGCTGAGAAATTCCTGCATTGTTTACAAGCACATCTATTTTGCCGAAAGTTTTTTTTGCATAGAAAATCATTCTGTCAACGTCATCTCTTTTTGATACATCACATTTAAATATGCAGCCGTCACCGCCGTTTTCAATTATGTTTTTAAGAACTTCGTTTACAGCTTTTTCCGAGTGGGAATAGTTCAAAACAACCCTGTACCCTGATTTTGCAAGAGCTTTTGCAATAGACGCACCTATTCCTCTTGACGCACCTGTTACAACGGCACAGCCTTTATTATTCATCTATAAGCACCTTGACGATCTCTGCAACATACATTGTATGATAATCGTTGTCTTTATAATAATCAAGCAGTGACTTATCTATGATACAGTCCTCGGATAACTGCTGAGCGTACAGCTTGCGACAGACAAGAACAATTTTAGCCTGCTTAAAGTAGGGGGCTTTCTCGTCAAACACGGGAATAAGTCCTGTTTCCTTTATTTTGTCAACATCTTTACCCGAGTTTCTTCCGCAGAATTTAACTGCCGAACGCATTTCATCGGAATATCCCGACATTGTGAAGTAATCCCCGTTGTCTATAAATTCCTTTGTATATCTCTGAGGTCGAACAAAAACCAAAGCAACAGGTTTATTCCAAAGAATGCCCGTACAGCCCCAGCTGATAGTCATTGTGTTGAGTTTATCCTTATCGCCTGCCGTTAAGAGCATCCAGTTTCTGCCGATAGCATTAAACATATTTTCGTTAAGTTCGGAATGGTTGATCTCCTTCATCATAATAAAAAACTCCCTTCAAATTGTTCTTCGGAGAATTTATTCTTTCGGTAAATTGAAAAAAATCACATAAAAGCCTAAAAATATGCACAATTTACTTGAAAAAATCTCCGGAATTTATTATACTATAAATATGTGCTGATGTAAAGTCGGAGCGTTACGGTTTTTTTGCAAAAATTATTATTTTGTAAATGCGGTAAAGCTCCTGCTATATATGCATAATATACATTAAAAATGCAAAGATATGCATAATAAACCATTTAAATTAAATTTATTTGAATAAATATTCAGAAAAAGACTTGATTTTTTGCATAAACGGTGTATAATATATACATTGTGTTTTGCATTTTGTAAATTTATATATTCGGAGGAAACTGTTATGGCTAAAAAAGAAATTAAAAAAGTTGTTCTTGCTTATTCGGGCGGACTTGATACATCTATTATCATTCCGTGGCTCAAGGAGAACTATAATAACTGTGAAGTAATCGCAGTAAGCGGTGATGTAGGACAGGGCACAGAGCTTGAGGGTCTTGAGGAAAAGGCGATCGCAACAGGCGCGTCAAAGCTTTACATAGAAGATCTCAACAAGGAGTTTGTAGAGGAGTTTATCTGGCCGACACTTAAAGCAGGCGCTGTATATGAGAACAAGTATCTTCTCGGCACATCATTTGCAAGACCTATTATTGCAAAGAGAATAGTAGAGATAGCTAAGGCTGAGGGTGCGGACGCTATCTGCCACGGCTGTACGGGAAAGGGTAACGATCAGGTTCGTTTCGAGCTTACAATAAAGGCTTTTGCTCCAGATATGGAGATAATTGCTCCTTGGAGAACATGGGAATTTAAATCCAGAGAGGAAGAGATCGCTTACGCTGAGGAGAAGAATATTCCTCTTAAAATTAACAGAGAAACAAACTACTCAAAGGATAAGAACCTTTGGCATCTTTCACACGAGGGTCTTGACCTTGAAGATCCCGCAAACGAGCCTATGTACAACAAGGAAGGTTTCTTAGAGCTTGGAGTATCACCTGAGCAGGCTCCCGATGTACCTACTTATGTTACAATTTCGTTTGAAAAGGGTATTCCGGTAGCTGTTGACGGCGAGAAACTCCCGGCTGTTGAGATCGTTAAAAAACTCAATAAGCTTGGCGGCGAGAACGGTATCGGTATTGTAGATATGGTAGAGAACCGTCTTGTAGGAATGAAGGCAAGAGGTGTTTACGAAACTCCCGGCGGTACTATCCTTTATGCCGCTCACGCAAAGCTTGAGGAAATCTGCCTTGACAGAGATACTCTCCACTACAAGCAGAATGTAGCAAATCGTTTTGCAGAACTTGTATATTTCGGACAGTGGTACACACCGCTCAGAGAAGCTCTTTCGGCATTTGTTGACTCCACACAGCAGACAGTAACAGGTGACGTTAAGTTTAAACTCTACAAGGGCAACATCATTGACGCAGGCGTTACATCTCCGTACTCACTCTATGATGAGGATATTGCTACATTTGACGAGGACGAGGTTTACGATCAGAACGACTCCGCAGGATTTATCAATCTCTTCGGTCTGCCGATCAAGGTACAGGCTAAGAAGAAGGGCTATTAATTAAATAAAGACTTTTCCGGGGAGGGTGACATCGCCCTCCCGTAAAGTGTTTTTTACACTATTTTGATCGGCACGGTAATATTGCTGTATTAGCATAATAAACCGCCGACACAGGAGGTAAGACGTATGCAGTTATGGAAAGGCAGATTTAAAAAGGCGCTGAGTAAAACAACAAATGATTTTAATTCATCAATTTCCTTTGACAGCAGAATGTATAAAGAAGATATAGAGGGCAGTATTGCTCATTCGGCTATGCTTGGAAAATGCGGTATTATCTCGCAAGAGGACGCAAAAGCAATAGGCGAGGGTTTAAAGGGCATACTTGCAGATATAGAAAGCGGAAAGCTTACGATAGACCCGGAGGCTGAGGATATTCATACTTTTATTGAGGGCGAGCTTACCGCAAGGCTTGGCGATACAGGCAAAAGACTTCACACCGCAAGAAGCAGAAACGATCAGGTAGCGGTAGATATAAAGCTGTACCTGAAAAATCAAATAGAGGAAATAACAGATCTTGTAAAAGGGCTTATTGCAGTTATATGCGGCAAGGCAGAGGAAAATGCAGAAACCGTAATGCCGGGTTACACACATCTCCAGAGAGCGCAGCCGATAACATTCGGTCATCACCTTATGGCTTACGCTGAAATGCTTTTGAGGGATTTGTCAAGACTTAAGGATTGCTATGAAAGAGCAGACGTAATGCCGCTGGGCAGCGGTGCTCTTGCGTGTACGACATATCCGATAGACAGAGAATATACTAAGGAATTGCTTGATTTTGCAGCAGTTACACATAACAGCCTTGACGGTGTATCAGACAGAGATTACTGCATAGAGCTTGCGGCAGATTTGGCTATAATTATGGTTCATCTTTCGAGATTTTCCGAAGAGATAATAATGTGGTGCAGCTGGGAGTTTAAGTTTGTAGAGCTTGACGATGCATTTTCAACAGGTTCAAGCATTATGCCGCAGAAGAAAAATCCCGATATTGCCGAGCTTGTGAGAGGAAAGTCGGGCAGAGTGTTCGGCGATCTTACAACGCTGCTTACAGTTATGAAGGGTATAGCTCTTGCGTATAACAAGGATATGCAAGAGGATAAGGAGGCAATATTTGACGCAATAGACACGGTAAAGATGTGCCTTACAGCGTTTACGCCTATGCTTGAAACGATGAAGGTACTCCCACAGAATATGAGAAAAGCGGCTGCAGGCGGATTTATCAACGCAACGGATTGTGCCGATTATCTTGTTAAAAAGGGTTTGCCGTTCAGGGACGCATACAAAGCAACAGGCGAGCTTGTGGCAAAGTGCATAGAGATGAACTTAACGCTTGAAACACTTCCGCTTGATGAGTATAAAAAGATTTGCGATATATTTGACGAAGGAGTATACGAGGCAATAGGACTTGAAAAGTGTGCTTATGAGAGAAGTCCGATAGGCGGCCCCAGTCCGGACAATGTAAGACGTGAGGTGGAGCGTATGAGGGGAATGGTGGAGCTTTTTCAAGTGTGAAGTGTGGAGAGTGGAGTTGGTTTGAGTTAGGAATGAGGGGTTAGTTCAAAGCTTTTAGTTCTAAGTCCAAGGTTGTTGTTTTCCTATGTCTTTCATTCTTCATTTTTCATTATTCACTATTCAATATTCATTACTTCCGGAGTTAGGAGTTAGGAATGAGTTTGCAGCTAAAAGTTTTTTAGTTAGAAATTAGGAATGATGTTGTTTATCATAGATATTTTGTCATTTTTACTTAAATAATAAGACTAACCTCTAACTTTTCATTTCTCATTATATATTATATTAGAAAAGAGGAACATCAGATGACTATAAAAGTAGGTGTAGTCGGAGCAACAGGCTATGCAGGCGCAGAACTTGTAAGGCTTATTAATGCTCACCCGAATGCAGAGATATGCGCAATAAGCTCGGTATCGTTTGAGGGTAAGAAACTCAGCGACGTTTACCCCGCATATCTTGGTATTAACGATATGGTTTGCGAGAACGCAGACACGGTTGTGGATAAAAGCGACGTTATTTTCGCAGCGCTGCCGCATGGACTTTCTCAGGAGCTTGGTGCGAAATGTATGGAAAAAGGAAAAGCCTTTATTGACCTCGGAGCGGATTTCCGTCTGGAGAGCGAGGAGGAATATCACGAGTGGTACGGCGGCGAGTTCCTTGACAAGGAGCTGCATAAAAAGGCTGTTTATGGTTTGCCGGAGTTTTTCAGAGATAAGATAAAGACTACAAAAATTATCGCAAACCCCGGCTGTTATACAACGTGCGTACCGCTTGCGCTTGCACCGGCTGTTGTAAACGGACTTATCGAAACAGACGGAATAATCGCAGACTGTAAGAGCGGCGTTACGGGAGCGGGTCGAGGACTTTCGCAGGGTACTCATTACCCCGATTTAAACGAGGGTATGCACCCGTACAAGGTAGCCTCTCACCGTCATACTCCCGAAATAGAGCAGACGCTCAGAAAACTCAGCGGCAAGGAAAGTGTGAAAATAACATTCGTTCCGCATTTGCTGCCTGTAAACAGAGGTATTCTTGCAACCTGTTACGCTCGTTTAAAGAGCGGTGTAACAAAGGAGCAGATAAGAGCGGCTTATGAGGAATACTATAAGAACGAGCCGTTTGTACGTTTGCTTGCAGACGGAAAAACAGCAGATATACATAATATAAAATATTCAAACTATTGTGACGTATCTGTATTTGTAGATACAAGAACAGGCACATTTATAGCAGCGTCAGCCATAGATAATATGGTAAAGGGAGCGGCAGGTCAGGCTATACAGAATATGAATATCATCTTCGGTCTTGATGAAACAACAGGATTGACGATGACGCCGCCTGCTTTTTGATGTAAAGGATTGATAAATATGAATTTTATAGAAAACGGCACTGTTACATCTCCCAAAGGCTTTAAAGCGGCAGGAGTAATAGGCAGCGTAAAGCCGTCAAACACAACAAAGCGTGACATAGCGTTAATTGCAAGTGACGTTTTGTGCAGTACGGCAGCAGTCTTTACAAAAAATCTTGTAAAGAGCAGTGCGATCATCGTAACACAGAAAAACATAGCAAACGGTAAGGCTCAGGCTGTTATTGCAAATTCGGGAAATGCAAACACCTGTAACGCAGACGGAGAAGAAAAAGCGCTGAGAATGTGCGAACTTGCAGCTCAAAGCTTGGGTATAGATAAGAGTGATGTAATAGTTGCTTCAACGGGTGTTATCGGACAGGTTATACCAATAGAGCCGTTTGAGAAAAGCGTTCCCGTACTTGCACAGCTTTTAAGTGAAAACGGCGGAACAGACGCAGCTGAAGCGATTATGACTACCGATACTGTTAAAAAAGAAGCTGCTGTATCGTTTGAGCTTGACGGAAAAAACGTTACAATAGGAGCGATCGCAAAGGGCAGCGGAATGATACATATTAATATGGGAACAATGCTGAGCTTTGTAACAACCGATGCGGCAGTATCTCCCGAAATGCTAAAATCAGCGCTTACAGAAGCTGTTGAGCATTCGTACAATATGGTAAGCGTTGACGGCGATACCTCTACCAACGATACTCTTGCGATACTTGCAAATGGTCTTGCGGGCAACAGTGAGATCACAGAAAAGAATGACGATTACAAGGTGTTTACATCGGCTTTGACGAAGCTGTGCAAGACTATGGCAAAAAAGCTTGCAGCAGACGGAGAGGGAGCGACAAAGCTTATTATCTGTAATGTGAAAGGTGCAAAAACTCCGGTTGACGCAAAGGGTGTTGCAAAAGCAGTTATTTGCAGCAGCCTTGTTAAGGCGGCTATGTTTGGTGCAGATGTAAACTGGGGACGTGTACTTTGTGCGATAGGTTATTCGGGCTGTGATGTTGATGTTACAAAGGTAGATGTAGCGTTTGAGTCGGCAGGCGGCAGGATAGATGTTTGCAAAAACGGAGCCGGAATTGATTTCAGCGAGGAACTTGCAAAACAGATACTTTTAGAAAAAGAGATAACTATCGACATAGCTTTGAATGACGGAACAGGCTGTGCGGAGGCGTACGGCTGTGACCTTACATACGATTATGTAAAGATAAACGGCGATTACAGGACATAATTTTTTTGGAGTGATAACGATGAATATTTCCAATGCGGAAAAGGCACATATACTTATTCAGGCGCTTCCGTATATACAGAAATATTACGGCAAGACCGTAGTAATAAAGTACGGCGGAAACGCTATGATAAACGATGAGCTGAAAAGTGCGGTTATGAGCGATATTGCGCTTTTAAAGCTCGTAGGCATAAATGTAGTTCTTGTACACGGCGGCGGCCCTGAGATAACAGAAATGCTGGGCCGTGTGAATAAGGAAAGCCGTTTTGTAAACGGTATGCGTGTAACGGACAAGGAAACAATAGACATAGTTCAAATGGTGCTTGCAGGAAAGGTAAACAAGAGTTTAGTACAGCATTTGCAAAAATCAGGAGCGGCAGCAGTTGGATTGTGCGGACTTGACGGCAATATGCTTGTAGCCGAAAAGCTGATCACAAGCGAGGATATTGGTTATGTTGGTGAGATAACACAAGTAAACCCCAAGGTTATAAGCGATGTTATAAATAACGGTTTCGTTCCGATAATATCGACGGTTGCAGGAAGTTTTAGCGGAGATGTATATAATATCAATGCAGATATTGCAGCGTCAAGAATAGCCGCAGAGCTTGGAGCATGCAAGCTTATCCTGATGACGGATATAAGAGGCTTGCTCAGAGATAAAGACGATGAAAATACTCTTATTCCAAGCGTTAACGTATCCGAAGTACCTATGCTCAAGCGTGAGGGGATAATCAGCGGAGGAATGATACCTAAGATAGATTGCTGTGTAGAGGCAGTAAGAAGAGGAGTATCGAGAGCGTATATTATAGACGGCAGAATACCTCATTCTATATTAATAGAAATGCTGACAGCAGAGGGTATCGGTACAATGTTCTACTAATAGAGAGCATAATTGATTTTTAGGAGCAGAGAAGTGTTATGCGGCTTATTTGGTATTAAACTAAAACTAATACAGCAAGCCGTATAACGTCTGCTCGGGATTTAAAGGGGTGTTTTTGTGTCTGAAATAAACAATATTGAGATAAGACCTATGACGATCAATGACTATGACGAGGTGTACGCTATGTGGCAGATAACCACAAAAAGAGCGTTATCCGACGCAGACAGCAGAGAGAATATAGCGTTTTATCTTAATCGCAATCCGCTCATGTCGCAGGTTGCATTGGCTGACGGCAAGGTTGTGGGAACAGTTCTGTGCGGACATGACGGCAGACGCGGATTTATTCATCACATGGCAGTTAGGCCTGAGTACCGCCGCCATAATATAGCAAAGCATATGGCTCGGAAAGCTTTAGATGCTTTAATGAAAGACGGTATAAAAAAGACGCATATTTTTTGCTATACTAATAATAATCTCGGACAGAGCTTTTGGACGGCTATGGGCTGGGAAAAACGTGATGATGTGTTTGTTTATTCCTATGAACACAAAGGAGAATAAAAATATTAAGGGAGTCGTGTTATGGAGAAAAAAGTATTAAGCCCCTATAACGGAAAGAAACAGAATTACGCTTTAAACTCTTTTTTATGGGGTATGGCTGTAATAGCGGCATTTGTAATTCCCTGCATAATAATGGATAAGGGAATGTACCTGTATTTCGGTGACTATAACTGTCAGGAACTGCCGTTTTACGAACTTATGAGCTATTGTATAAAGAACGGTGATACAGGCTGGAACTGGTATACTGATTTGGGATCGCCTTTTATAGGTTCATACAGTGTTGTGAATTTGGGAAGTCCGTTTTTTTTAGTAATGCTGCCGTTTCCTATTGATTGGATACCGTATCTGGCGGGGCCGCTTACAATACTTAAATTCGGAGTAGCGTCGCTAGGTGCGTACATCTACCTGAAACGTTACGTTAAGGATAAAAACAATGCAGTTATTGGTGCAGTTTTATATGCATACTCGGGATTTGCAATATACAATCTTGTATTCCAATTTGAAGATTCTATTGCGTTTTTCCCATTTTTACTTGCAGCATTAGATGCTTTTGTTATAGATAAAAAGCGTGGTTGGTTTGCCTTTATGATAGCTTTGAACTCGCTTGTAAACTATTATATATTTGTAGCAGAGGCTGTATTCCTTGTAGTGTATTGGCTTGTAAGAATAATTGCTAAGAACTTTAAATATGATTCTGCCCGTGAGATAATATTTCTGGGATTTGAGGCAGTATTGGGTGTAGGAATGAGTTTGTTTTTATTCCTGCCGTCTATTTATCTTATTGTAGGCAATACAAGAGTTACAGATTCATTGTGGACAGGCTGGAACTTCTGGCTGTATCAAAATGTATTTGCTTATGCACAGCTCATAGCAGGCGTATTTTTACCTCCGGAAATATCAAACCAGAATATATATACTATGAGTTATGATACAACATGGGGTTCAATAACAGCTTTTATGCCTTTGTTTGGAATGACGGGTGTTTTTGCCGTAATGTTCAATAAGAGAACAGACAAGTGGCTAAAACTCTTTTTCGGTGCCTGTGCATTAATAATGTTTATTCCTATTGTAAATAGTGCGTTCCAAATGTTTACCGAAGCAAAATATATTCGCTGGGTATTTATGGCGAACCTTGTTATGTCCTTAGCGTCTGTAACTGCACTGGAGGATAAAGCGGCTAATTGGAAAAGAGCGATAAGAGTTAATTTCATATTAACATCAATAATTGTATTGATTCTGGGATTTACCCCTGCTGTTGTACTTGCCGATTACGACAAGACAAAAAGAGTATGGGGTGTGGTTGGCGATAAGAAACTGTTCTGGATATATTCGGCAGTTGCACTGTTTAATATCGTTCTTACTGTTATAATTGTATATTTGTATAAAAAAGATAAAAAGAATTTCAGAAGATACAGTACAGTGATAGTAAGTGTTGCAGTAATAGTTACTCTTGCGTCAAGCTTTGTTCCGTCTAAGAAAATAGGCTTTGATCTTTCTAATGTTTATGAACATGGAATGCTCAATCAAGGAGATAAAATAAATATACCTGATATACAGCAGTGGCGTTCCGATACTTTAACAAGTGCAACATATTGTATATATGCATTTGATGAAGATGAGGCGAAAAAAGAAAGCTCCGATATCCCGGCACTCAAAGAATTATC
This sequence comes from uncultured Ruminococcus sp., assembly GCA_902761345.1. GTDB lineage: Bacteria > Bacillota > Clostridia > Oscillospirales > Acutalibacteraceae > RUG592. Next base: position 24,144 of record CACWKD010000008.1, read on the forward strand.
GGAACAGAAATTGACAGAAATTCTAACCACTGAAGAAAAGGCCTTATATTATGATGATGAAAATCTTACCGTGTTTTGGAGAATACCGGGATTTGAATGCTTCCACAGTACGGTAAACGGTTCTATTATGACGTTCTTCAAGGGATTGGGTTACAGCAGAACATCGCTTAGTAACTGGTCTACGGGAATGTATGGTATGAGAAGTTTATTTTCTGTAAAATATCTGTTCAATCAAGAGGACGACGCTCTTAACTTTGAAACAGAAAACGGAGAGTATCTTATGCCGGGTTGGAAATATATAGATACACAGAACGGTTATAAGGTTTACGAGAATGAATACTGTATTCCAATGGGTTTGACTTTTGATAAATTCATTTGGGACGTTGAGCTTGATAAAATCCCACCTGATTACGCACACCTTGTGCTGTTGGACGCTCTTGTAGTTCACGACACCGAGGAGTTGTTCGAGTGTGCGTCTATGGGTATGACACAGCTTACCGCTGATGGCTGCGATTTCTCCCGTGACGGGTATTTTGAACATTGCACAGAGCGTCAAAATTCAGCTTGCTATGATTATAAGCGTGACAAAAAAGGCTTTGACGCTAAGATAAAGACAGGTGAATTAGAGGAGTATGTACTCTTTACTGTTCCGTATGATAACGGTTGGAGTGTAAAGGTAAACGGAGAACCTGCCGAGATAAAGATACTTGACTACGGATTTATGGCTGTAAAAGTTCCTGCAAATATGGAGAGTACCATAAGGTTTGATTATCATACTCCGGGTCTTGTGTATGGTTTCTTTGTAAGCGGAGTATGTTTGTTTATGCTGCTGATATATCTCGCCGCTATGAAGGTACAGGCAAACCATGAGCAGAAACCTAAAGCAAAAGAAAAATCAGAGGATAAAGATAAAGCTGCGGATACAAAAGAAAAGGCAGAAACAGAAGAAGCTTCTGAAAATACTAAAGAAAAAACAGAAGAAGATACATCTGCCGATAAGGACAAATTGCCCGAAACAGATGACGAGGATATTACATTCTTCGATATAGTAAAGCAGACCGAAGAACAGAATATGATGCACGTATATAACAGAGTGCCTGTTGTTGTGGAACGTGGATACGGTGCGACTGCTTGGGATATCAATGAAAAGAAGTATATAGATTTTACATCGGGAATAGGTGTAAACGCACTCGGATATTCCGATCCTAAGTGGAGCAAGGCTGTCGAGGAACAGACGTATAAGCTTACTCATATGTCAAATCTGTATTATAATACAACACAAATACAGCTTGCAGAACTTTTGTGTATGAAAACGGGATTTAGCAAGGTATTCTTTGCAAACTCAGGCGCTGAGGCTAACGAGTGTGCGATAAAGCTTGCAAGAAAATACGGCAACGACAAGCTGGGCGCAGGTAAAACTCACATTGTAACGCTTGAAAACTCTTTCCACGGCAGAACGATAACTACTCTTTCCGCAACAGGTCAGGACAGTTTCCATAAGGACTTTGATCCGTTTACCGAGGGCTTTGATTATGCTAAAGCCAATGATCTGGAAAGCGTAAAATCTAAAGTTCGTGATGATACTTGTGCTGTAATGATCGAACTTGTACAGGGAGAGGGCGGAGTTAATCCTCTTGATAAGGAATTTGTAAGCGAGCTTGCGAAATTCTGTAAAGAGAACAAAATTCTCCTTATCGTTGATGAAATACAGACAGGTATGGGAAGAACAGGAAAGCTTTACTGCTATGAGAACTTTGACATTACTCCCGATATTATCACGTCTGCAAAGGCACTTGGCGGAGGACTTCCGCTGTCGGCTTGTCTGTGCAGCGAGGAGCTTGCGAATATAATGACAGCAGGTACAAACGGTACTACATTCGGAGGAAATCCGATAGCTTGCGCAGGCGCTATGACTATACTTGATACAGTATCTGATGAAGAGTTCCTTGCAGAAGTAAGGGAGAAGGGCGAGTATATAAGAGAGCGTGTGTCACAAATGGACGGAGTTAGCGAAGTTCGTGGAATGGGAATGATGATTGGCATAGTTCTTAAAGATAACAACGCTAAGGACGTAATGCTCAGGTGCGCAGAAAACGGACTGCTTGTGCTTACGGCTAAAAACCTTATCAGACTTTTGCCGCCGCTCAATATTGATGAGTTTGATTTGAATGACGGACTTGATATACTCGAAAAGTCGATAGCAGAAACAAGAGTACAGAACGAAGATTAATTAAAATGATAGTGACAGCAGAAGAATTATACTATCTGCTGTCACAACAGAAAGGACGATATACAATGAAACATTTACTGAAGCTTCTTGATTGGTCAAGCGAGGACATTCAGGAGGTACTTAATCTTGCAGACCAGCTCAAATATGAGCAAAAGCACGGTATTGCGAAAAACTACCTTGCAGGAAAAACACTGGGTATGATATTTGAAAAGGCAAGCACAAGAACAAGAGTTAGCTTTGAGGTAGGTATGTTCCAGCTTGGCGGAAAGGCGCTTTTCCTTTCAAGCAATGATCTCCAGATTGGCAGAGGCGAGCCTGTTGAAGATACGGCAAGAGTACTTTCTCGTTATCTTGACGGTATAATGATAAGAACATTCAAGCAGGAGGAGGTTGAAGCTCTTGCAGAGTACGGTTCTATCCCGATAATTAACGGACTTACCGATTTCTGTCACCCCTGCCAGGTGCTTGCGGATCTTATGACTATCAGAGAGAGAAAGGGCAAGCTTTCGGGACTTAAAATGTGCTTTATAGGCGACGGAAACAATATGATGAATTCTCTTATTGTAGGCGCTTTAAAGTCGGATATGTCAATATCGGTTGCTTGTCCCGAGAACTATGAGCCTGATGAGAGTGTGCTTAACTTTGCAAAGGAGTACGGCGATAAGTTTGCTATGTTCAGAACTCCGATAGAGGCAGTAGTTGACGCAGATGTAGTTATTACAGATGTGTGGGCTTCAATGGGACAGGAGAGCGAGGCTTTGGAGAGAGCAAAAGCTTTTAACGGCTATCAGATAAACGATGAACTTATGAAGTCTGCAAAGAGTGACGCTATGGTTCTCCACTGCCTGCCTGCGCACAGGGGCGAGGAGATCACAGCAGAGGTGTTTGAGGGTCACGCAGATGAAATATTTGACGAGGCTGAGAACAGACTTCACGCACAAAAGGCTGTTATTGTTTACTTGATGAAGTAAGCAGCTTTTATCAAGTGTGGAGTTTGGAGAGTGAAGTGTGGAGTTGTTTTAGTTAGGAGTTTTTTTAAAATGAGGAGTGAGGAATGGGGGATTGGTTCCAAGCTCAAAGCTCAAAATTTAAAGTTTAAAGTTCGAAGTCCAAAGTGACATTTGTCTGATAGCTAACAACTATTAACTATCAACTGCCAAATAGTTACAATAATTGCGGCTGCCGTTAGTTCGGCAGCCTTTTTGTTGTTTGCAGTGTTATCACTTTACAGCATAAAATTCTTATTTGATGTTGAAATAACTAAAAAAATGCTGTATAATATATCTGCGTAATCAGTTAAAGAAAGAAGTGGTCTGCATGAGTAAAAAACATTACGGAGTAGTTGGACACCCGATAGGACATACATTGTCCCCGTTTATACATACAAGGCTTATGGCGCTTGCAGGTATTGACGGAGAGTATGGTATTTATCATATTACTCCCGAAGAATTGGATACATCATTTGTCAAGCTTATGGGAGAGCTTGACGGTATAAATATTACTATTCCGTACAAACAGGCTGTAATGCGTTTTTTGAATGAAACAGACGAAACAGCAGAACTGTACGGTTCGGTTAATACTATTTCGATAACACATACAGAAAAGACAGCATTTAGCGCAAAGGGTTATACAACGGACGGAATAGGTTTTTCGGACGCTTTGAAGAATGCAGGTATTCCTATCGGCGATAATGTCACGGTAGTAGGCTGCGGCGGTGTTGGAAGAGTTTTTGTTAATACTTGTCTTGCAAAAGGCACGAAACACATCAATATACTTGAATGCAGCCAAGCTTTGAATAATGCAAAAACATTTGCGCAAAGCATTAATGAGAGATACGGCAGCGATACGGCAAGCGTTTTTGAAACATCGCAGTTTGACGGTGAAAGCAGTCTGCTTATTAATGCTTCTCCGATAGGAATGTACCCGAAAACAGACGCTTGTGCAGTATCGGATAATGTGATATTAAAAGCCGACAATGTTTTTGACGCAGTATATAACCCGTCTGAAACTCTATTGGTAAAGAAAGCAAAGAATATGGGGAAAAATGCAATTACGGGAATGACAATGCTTGTATATCAGGCAGCTGCTGCGCAGACTATATGGAATTCGGTGACTTTTGACCCTGATGATATTAAGCAGCTTGCAGAGGATTGTTATAAGAATTTAGGGTAATCAAATTTTACAAATTATAGCTGCTTTTTGAAAGTGAGTGATACCAAATGGAAAATATAGTCCTTTGCGGATTTATGGGCAGCGGAAAGAGTACTATCGGAAAAATGTTGTCAAATACGCTTGATATGCCGCTGATCGATACAGATGAATATATAGAAAAAAAGCTTAATATGTCAATACCGCAGATTTTTGCAGAAAAGGGAGAAAACTTTTTCAGACAGACTGAACTTGAAGTGTGCAGGGAGCTTTCGGCGTTAAGCGGTTACATTATCTCGACAGGCGGAGGTACTTTATTAAAGTCTGAAAATGTTTCTGCTGTAAAACAGGGCGGAACTGTCTTTTTTCTTAATGTATCTGAGGAGGCTGTACTGTACAGATTGCGAAATGACACAAGTCGTCCTCTTTTGCAGAGAGAAGATAAGAAAGACGCTGTGCATAAGCTTATGACAGAGCGTTTGCCTTTATATAAGCGTGCAGCGGATTTTATTATAGACGCAGAGCAGACTCCGAAAAAAGTCTGCGAACAGATTACGGAATTATTCTGTGGAGGAACAAATGGCAGATAGTTTAGATCTCGCAATTAGGATAGGGCTTACAGTTCTGTTGTTTCTGCCGCTTACAGTGGGGATTATTTTAAACAAGCAAAATAAGCTTGACACAGCAAAAACTTGTACGCTGATTATCATAACGGGGGTCATTCTGAGGACTATCTATATTTTTTATACAGGAATAGATGTCAGGCAGCATGATGTCGGGAGATTTTTTTCTAAAAAAGGCGGACACAGCGACTATATACTATATCTGTACTATAACCATAAGCTGCCCGATTTTGACCCGAGAAGCGTAATACAATTTTACCACCCCCCGCTTCATCATATAATATGCGCGTTATGGTTAAAGCTTATGAAATTGTTAGGCGTGAGTATAGTTAAGGCTGCGCCCGAAACGCTGCAGGCACTGACACTTGCTTACTCATCGCTGTTTTGTGTTTTTGCGTATAAGGCATTGCGAAGATTAATGCTAAAACCACACGCCCTCCAAACTGCAACGGCATTTGTAACATTTCACCCAACGCTGATAATTCTTTCGGGAAGTATCAACAACGATATGCTGTCGGGACTGTTTGGAATGATGGCTTTATATTTTGCGATCAAATGGTCACAGGACAGAAAGTGGCTCAGCATTATTATGCTTGCATTATCAATAGGGTTTGGTATGTTTACTAAGCTTACGGTAGGATTGCTCGCGCCTGCTGTGGCAGCGGTGTTTATAGTAGTCTTTATAAAGAGAATAAAAGAGTGGAAAAGATTTTTATTGCAGTTTGTGACGTTTGGTGTGATCTGTGTTCCGCTCGGGTTGTTCTGGTCTGTACGAAACTATGTAAAATTCGGAATGCCGCTGAATTATGTTCCAAGGTTATCCGAGAGTTCAAAGCAGTATATAGATATTTCACCTTTTATACGTATGGTAGATTACAGACCGTATCAGTTTTCATCTCCGTTTACTCAATGGATATTGGACGGACATAAGTACAACGAGTATAATCCTGTTATAGCTCTGTTTAAAAATGCGATGTTTGATGAGAGTACGTTTTTTATGAGAAGTATAACACTCCAGTCGTTTTGTACGGCTCTGTTATTCTGCAATATAATTATCAGTTTAATTACTGTTATAGCTTTAGTAATGATATGGATAAAAAACAGAAAAGTAAAGCTTGAACATAAATTATTGATAACGCTTACATCTGCTGTGATTTTCGGTAATTATATAATATTCTGTTTTAATTATCCCCATGTTTGTACAGAGAATATGAGGTATTGTATACCGCTGATATTTACAACGGCGGCAGTATGCGGTTTACTTATGGACAGAAACGATTTGGACGGAAAATTTTTCGGAATATGCAAAAGGATCGTACCGAAATGTACGGCAGTCTTTTGTATGCTGTCATCTTTTGTGTATACTGTTATGGCATTTTACTATAGGTAATAAAGAATTGAGAGGAAAGAAAATGAATATAGCGATAGTTGGACTTGGTGTAATAGGAGGCTCACTTGCAAAGGCTTTTACAAAATATACCGATCATACGGTTATGGGACTTAACAGAAGTGCCGAAACCGCAAAGCAGGCATTAAAGGACGGCGCTATACACAAGATAGCAGCTAAAGATGATCTAAAAGACGCAGATGTTGTGTTTATGTGTACATATCCGAATCATATCGCAAAGTTTGTGGAAGAGAACGGCAAATTTTTCAAGAAAGGCTGTATTGTTACTGATGTATGCGGAATTAAGACGGAGATATGCAGTAAGCTTCCCGAAATCTGCAAGCGTCACGGTTTGGAGTTTGTAGGTTCTCACCCGATGGCAGGAAAAGAGCAGTCTACTTATATAGCGTCCGAAGCTGAGCTTTTTAAAGGGGCAAGCTATATAATAGTTCCTTGCGGCGCGTCGGAAAAATCTGTTGAAACATTAAAGAATATTGCAATGGAACTGGGTTTTGGTATGACTTGTGTAACGACGCCCGAAGAGCATGACAGAATGATAGCGTTTACTTCACAAGTACCGCATGTGCTTGCGTGTTCATATGTATTATCACCCTGTTGTCCTAAGCACGTTGGATTCTCCGCAGGCAGTTACAGAGATGTATCGAGGGTTGCGAATATTAACGAAACACTTTGGACAGATCTGTTTTTGTCCAATAAAGAACCGCTTATGACGGAGCTTAATATCCTGATAGACAATCTTTCGATGATGAGAGATGCAATAGGCGATAATGATCCCGATAGATTGAGAGAACTTCTCAAAGCAAGCAGACTTATTAAAGAGCGTTTGGGAGAGGGAGTTAACCCAAACAAAATATAGTGAAAAATATAGTAGACGACATAATTATTGACCTGATGTATACTTTGAGTGGAATTAATGAATAGTGAATAATATCGAAAAGACTTGCGGTTCTGGATTGATAGGTTGTAAGTTATTAGATTTGGCATATGCTGCTTTTAACTATTAACTATTAACTTTGAGCTTTGAGCTTTGAGCTTTCAACTTTGAACTGCAATACACAACCACTATCACATAATAGGATCTTCTCAATGACGTTTACTATAATTTGCTGTCACTATGTTTTGCTGTCACTATGTAAAGAAAGGACAGATTTTGATGTCTGATGTAATTTTAAAATCATCATCGCTTTGCGGCAGGGTTACAGTTCCGCCGTCTAAGAGCGATGTTCATAGAGCGATCATATGCGCAGCCCTTGCAAAGGGGGTAAGCCGAATTAGTCCCGTTGCTTTTTCTGAGGATATTTCTGCAACGATAGACTGTATCAAAGCGCTTGGAGCAGAGGTTACAAATGACGGCGATGGAATTATTGTTGATTCAAGGAAAATTTTTTCCGTAGATAAAGCCGTACTCGATTGCCGTGAATCGGGTTCAACCGTCCGATTTTTTATACCTGTTGCAGCGGCAGGCGGAGTACAAGCGGTTTTTATCGGTCACGGCAGACTGCCTGAGCGTCCTCTTAATGTGTATGAGGAACTTCTCCCGAAACACGGAGTGAAGTGTATTACGGAGGGCGGGCTTCCTTTTGAGATAAAAGGAAACTTAACAGCGGGCAGATATGAGCTTACAGGCTCTATAAGCTCACAGTTTATTACGGGATTACTTTTCGCACTTCCGACACTTAGCGGTGAGAGCGTTATTCATCTTACATCTCCTTTGCAGTCCAAGGGTTATATAGATATGACGCTTGACGTTATGAAAAGATTTGGAGTTGTTGTGGAATGTACAGACGGCGACTATTATATAAAAGGCGGACAGAAGTATAAACCGTGCGAATACAAGACAGAGGGCGACTGGTCACAGGCAGCGTTTTTCCTTGCGGGCGGCGCTATAAGCGGCGATGTAACCGTAGAGGGAGTGAGAAGAAATTCTTATCAGGGCGATAAGGAGATAGTTTCACTTTTAAAGCGTTTCGGCGCTCAGATAGAGCAGGGTGATGATTATGTAACGTGCAGAAAATCGGATTTGAAAGGTATAGATATAGACGCTGCTCAAATTCCCGATCTTGTTCCTATACTTGCGGTATGCGGTGCTTTTGCACAGGGGACTACAAGAATATACAACGCGCAAAGGGTAAGGTTGAAAGAAAGCGACAGACTTCTTGCAATAAGCGAGGGTCTTACAGCGATCGGCGCAAAAATATCACAGACAAGCGACGGACTTGTTACAGAGGGTTCGGAGATAGTTTCAAAAGGTAAGGCAGAGGGCTTTAACGATCACAGAATTGTTATGTCAATGGCAATTGCGGCATTAAGAAGTACGGGTGAGATAACGGTTACAGACAGAGAGAGTATAGCTAAATCATACCCCGACTTTTTTGAAGATTACAACAGCTTAGGCGGAAAAAGCGTTTGACGGAGGTGTAAGAATGGGTTCAGTTTTTGGAAATAAAGTAAAAATATCGGTATTCGGAGAAAGCCACGGTACAGGGATAGGAGTTGTTATAGACGGATTACCGAGCGGCGAGCGTATTGATATGGAGGAACTGTATGCACAGATGTCAAGACGTGCCCCCGGAGGAGATAAAACTGCTACGCCTCGCAAAGAGCCGGATAAACCGCAGATACTTTCCGGAATGATAGACGACGTAACGACAGGCGCGCCGCTTGCGGCTGTGATTTACAATACAAATACACGTTCGCAGGATTATGGCAATGTAATGTCATCTCCTCGTCCGGGACATTCCGATTATGCAGCGCATATAAGATATTCGGGATATAACGACATAAGGGGCGGAGGACACTTTTCGGGCAGACTTACAGCGAATATAGTGTTTGCGGGCGCGGTTGCAAGACAAATACTCAAAAGACGAGGTATAGAGATCGCAGGACATATTTATTCGATAGGAAATGTAAGTGACGCACCGTTCGATCCGGTTGGAATACCGCAGGAGTTGATAGACAGGCTTAATCACGAAAAGTTTACACTTGTTGACGAAACAAAGGAACAGCTTATGAGAGATGAAGTTGAAAAGGTTCGTATTAAAGGCGACAGTATCGGCGGTGTAGTTGAGTGTATTATTCAGGGAATGCCTGCCGGAATAGGAGAGCCTATGTTTTTCGGAGTTGAAAATGTTATCTCATCGGTTGTGTTTGGAGTTCCTGCCGTAAAAGGAATAGAGTTTGGTTCGGGATTTATGGGATCTCGTATGACAGGCTCAATGAATAACGATGAGTTTTATTACGACGGGGATACAGTAAAAACAGTTACCAATAATCACGGCGGTATATTGGGCGGTATTACAAGCGGAATGCCGATAGTTTTCAGAGCGGCGATAAAGCCTACTCCGTCAATTTCTATACAACAAAATACCGTTGATCTGCAGAGCGGTGAAGATACTGTGCTTACAGTACACGGCAGACATGACCCATGTATTGTACCGAGAGCAGTGCCTGTGATAGAATCGGCAGCGGCATTGGCTGTAATAAATATGCTATGATAAACTGAGGTGAAAAAATGGAATTAAGCGAAATAAGAGATGAAATTGACGTTATAGACCGACAGATAGTGGAGCTTTTCAAACGCAGAATGGACTGCTCGGTAATGGTAGCGGAGAAGAAGAAACAAACCGGCTCGCCTATACTGAATATACAGCGTGAGCTTGATGTTCTTGAAAAGGTGGAAATTCTCGGAGGAGAGTACGGACACTATACAAGATTACTTTACGGAAATGTTATGGAGCTTTCCAGAGATATTCAATATACAATTATTAACGGCGACAACGAGTTGAGAAATATTATCCGTAATGCCGATAAGGAACTCGACACATTATCCGATAAGTGCAGAACAGCTTGCCTTGGTATGGCGGGTTCTAATTCGCATATTGCGGCGATGAAGTTTTTCCCTAACGGAACTATTAGTCTTGAAAAGAATTTTGATAAGGTGTTTGAAAGAGTTGCAAAGGGAGAGTGCGATTATGGCGTACTTCCCGTTGAAAACAGTTCGGCGGGTTCGGTGTCGAGAGTGTATGACTTGATACTCAAATACCGATACTATATTGTCGGTGAGATTGATTTGCCTATTGAGCATTGTTTGTGTGCAATTCCTCAGACCGATATTTCTAATATAGAAAAAGTTCTTTCCCATGAACAGGGATTATCTCAGTGTTCGCTGTTTATAAGCGAGAACGGATATACTAAGCAAAAATGTTCGAGTACATCGGAAGCGGCTAAAACAGTAGCGGAAGAAAAACGTATCAACTGGGCGGCTATCTGTACAAAGGAAGCGGCAGATGAATTTGGTCTAAAAGTTCTTGATAAGAATATTCAGAATAATGACAACAACTGTACAAGGTTTATTGTAATTTCAAAGCGTCCTATAATTACAGAAAAAGCGAATAAAGTATCTTTGTGTTTTCAGCTTGATAACAAACCCGGTTCTCTGTATACTATATTGTGTCGATTTGCGTCACATGGATTTGACCTTACAAAGATAGAGTCACGCCCGATACCGCAGTCGCAGTTTGATTATATGTTCTACCTTGATTTTATAGGAAATATGAGAGAGGCAGATAATTCACGAATGATATGTTCTCTTTATGAGGAACTGCCCGAGTTTTCGTTTTTGGGTAACTATTAATGCGGTTATGTTTTTTATAGTAAATGAAAAGGTGATAAATGAGTGGCTGATAATATGAATAACGTACTTTTGGTATCAAAGCTTAATTCATCGGTAAATGTACTTATGGAACTGCTTAAGGATAATTCTTATACAATAAAGAGCGTCGTAAGCGATACTCAGAGTGCGTTATCTTTTGCAGATGACAGAATATACGATATTGTGCTTATTAATTCTCCGATAGATGACTCCGACGGAGTGGAGGCGGCGATCAAAATAAGCCGTGATACTGTATGCGGAGTAATGATTTTAGTGCAATCCGAGAAAACAGCGGAAATCGGCAGTAAGGTGATAGATTACGGAGTAGTTGTTGTACCGAAACCAATAAACAAAATGTTTTTCAGACAATCCTTGGGAATTGTAAGGGCGGCACAGAAGCGGTATGCAGGGTTAAGCCTTGAAAACGAACGTCTGAGATCATCAATCGAGGAAGCAAAGATAATAAGCCGTGCAAAGCTTTTGCTTATGCAGAACCTATCGTTGAGCGAGGAACGTGCTCATAAGTATATAGAAAAGCAGGCTATGGATATGAGAATATCCAAAATAGAAGTGGCACGTCAGATATTGCGTACTTACATCACACATAAGCTGTAAACTTTCTGTGAAATAAATATTAACAACAAAATTTTGTATAATATGTATATGATATAATTCTTTTGAATGTGACTTTGTAAAAATCAGTTCACAAATTTTACTGATATTGTCCAATAATTTAGGTAGTATTTTGTCATCATAAAATTTGAAATTTATGCGGATATATGTTATAATAATACAGTACAGTAGTATGTAGATGTGTATATTGCTGCTCACATTTTCCTTGAAACGATACTATGAGGCAATAAAGGGGTATTTGCCGATGTAATCAGTTTTGGAATATGTTTAATCTGAAATAAAGAAAGGTGAACTCCAATGGAAAGCATACGAAAAAGGCTTGCTGCATTGTCTTTGGCTGCATTGACTGCTCTTTCTGTACCGTCGGTATCCTTTGCCGATGAGAGTACGGGAATAAAGGGCGATGTAACAGGCGATGGAAAGGTTACGGCAGTGGATTCTCTGACGGTACTTAGATATGTATGTAATATCGAGAAGCTTACCGAAGAAAAACTCATAAATGCCGATTTTAACGATGACGGAAAAGTATCGTCTCTTGACTCTTTGCTTATACAGCGTTATGCACTCGGAATTACAGGCGATAATCCCGTTGACAGCGAAAATGATGTTGAAACTGACAGCGATCACTCGGATCCGGAACCGCCTGCTCCGGTATTAACGATTACAAACCCGGATTCGAACGATCCCGATATTGCAGATAACAGCGGTTATTCGAACGGTTACGGCGATGACGCAGAAGAGGACAGTTCGATTTATGTATCGGGTACAAAATATACTGTGCCTGTGGGAATGACATTGTACATAGACGGTGAGTATGACATAGACTGGGGAAGTACAAATACTGATATTGCAACGGTAGACGAGAACGGTCTTGTCCTTGGCAGACATGCCGGCAAGTGTAAAATAATTGCGCTTGTAGATGACACAAAGAGAACTATTGATCTCACGGTTACTCCGTCCGAAGCAGTCAGAACTGTTTACACTTCTCCGAACAGCGCTCCGCTTGGCGGTGTGGTAAAACTGATTGCAACTACCGATCAGACAAGAACAGCAGTGAGATTTGATGTTAATATCGGTGGAAATGTTCGCTCCGTCAATGCCACGGAAAAGCAGGCAGATGACGAGCATGGTATTTATACTTGGATAGGCTACATAGACGCCGATCAGTCGGGTACGTTTGATGTACAGGCTTACTCTCAGAAAAACGGCGAGTGGGCAACCTGCGACAATGGCGCGTCGTCAATGTTTGTTACTACAAGTAATTCGCCCGAGGAGGTAACATATGATGCTCTTCGCGCAAGCGACGGACTTATAAAATTGATTTCTCTTTATGAGGGCGGTTTGAAAGAAGCAGAGTACGATCCGATAGCTTACGGCAATGTTATGAACTACGGCTACGGCGTTGTGATTCAGCCTGGCGAGATGTTCTATAACAGAGCAAGTATGTCGGAGTATTTTGCAGATCTTGTAAATCAGGTAAACGAGAGAATTTACAGCAAATATGTAAATCAGTTCTTGCAGGAAAACAATATAAAGTATAATCAGTATCAGTTTGATTCACTTGTATGCTTTGTTTATAATCTTGGTCCGTACACTCTTCAAAATGCAAACCTTAAATCCGTACTGCTTGATTGTTATGAACCCTCGAAGAATGTTTCCGAGGAGGACAAGAATACAGCGTACGTTACAGCGTATGACGGACTTTATCTGCGTACAGGCGGTTCAATAAATTATTCTGTTGTAAAACTTATGGATTACCGTGAAAAAGTAACGGTAATTGACGCTACTAAAGTAAACGGTACTTGGGTAAAGGTTAAAACAGAGGACGGAAAAGTCGGATATTGCAGTTCAAACTACCTTAGTATGGGAGGTTCGAGTTCAAATATTCGTAATCTTGACTATGTTGATCTTGATGACCTTGTAGATGAAATGCTTGCATATCATCATGCAGGAGGTCAGTGTTACTGGGGACTTTTGTACAGACGTATAGACGAAATGGAGTTGTTCTTCTACGGAGATTACGTTCAGGACGGCTCAAAGAATAAATACGGTTGGATACTCCCGAGTTGTATCCGCTAAAACAATAATACAGCGATTGCATAATAAGAGTGCAGTCGCTGTTATTTTTTACGAAAACCTATTGCAAAAAGGAATTTCATTCTGTATAATATTTATAGTATTTTTTTAAAATTCAGAATAAGACGATGAATTGAAAATGCCCCGAAAGGTGAATAATATGATAAACAAACAAATCGAACCGTATTTGCTAAAGCTAAAGAAACCGGGACGCTATGTTGGCGGAGAGATAAACAGCGTTTATAAAAATAAAGATGATGTAGATGTAAGATTTGCGTTTTGTTTTCCCGATACATACGAGATAGGTATGTCTCATTTGGGAATGAAAATACTTTACAGTCAGTTCAACGAAGTTCCGTATATATGGTGCGAGAGAGTTTTTGCGCCATGGCTTGACGCAGAAAAGCTTATGCAGGAAAAAAATATTCCGCTGTGGGGACTTGAAAGCGGAGACCCGATAACAGATTTCGATTTTATAGGATTTACCTTGCAGTATGAGCTTTCTTATACAAATATCCTGCAAATGCTGAAACTTGCAGATATCCCCCTCAGAAGCTGTGACAGAAAAGGACTGAAACAGATAGTTGTTGCAGGAGGACCGTGTGCCTGCAATCCCGAACCGCTTGCGGATTTTTTTGACTTGTTTTTCATAGGTGAGGGCGAGGAGGTTGACCTTGAAGTAATTGAACTATTCAGAAAATGCCGTGACGAGGGTAAAAGCCGTGAAGAGTTCTTGTATCAATGTTCGCAGATAGAGGGTGTGTATGTTCCTTCGCTGTACGATGTAAAATATAATAATGATGGTACGCTTGCCGAGTTTACTCCAAAAGAGGGAGTTCCTGCCGTTATTCATAAAAGAATAATGATGAATATGGACGAGGTTTTTTATCCCGATAAATTTGTTGTACCGTTGATAGAAATAGTTCATGACCGAGTTGTTGAGGAGATATTCAGAGGGTGTATAAGAGGGTGCAGATTTTGTCAGGCAGGTTTCCTTAACCGCCCCGTAAGAGAAAAATCTCCCGATACTATTGACAGGCAGTCACATTTGCTTTGCAAAACAACGGGCTATGATGAAATATCGCTCTCGTCGCTATCGTCAAGCGACTATACAAAAATAAGAGAACTGCTTACAATGATGACAAGGTGGTCTGAGAAAGAGAGTGTCAGTTTGTCACTGCCGAGTATGAGAGTAGACGGTTTTGATGAGGAGATACTTTCAAAGCTGAAAACTGTCAGAAAAAGCGGACTTACCTTTGCTCCCGAAGCAGGTACTCAGAGAATGAGGAATGTAATTAATAAGAATGTTACGGAAGAAGAGCTGATCAATACTTGTACAGTGGCGTTTAAAGGCGGTTGGACTGCCGTAAAGCTGTATTTTATGATTGGTCTGCCGACAGAAACCGACGAGGACGTACTTGGAATAGGAACTCTTGCGCAGAAAGTTGTGGATACCTATTATAAGAACGAGAACAGGCAAAAAGGCAAGCAGGTCAAGGTTACAATAAGCACGTCATCTTTTATTCCGAAGCCGTTTACTCCTTTTCAGTGGGAACCTCAGGATAGCCTTGAAGAAATAAGACGAAAACAAAGTATGCTCAGAGGGCATATTACTTCAAGAAAAATTGCATATAATTACCACGAGGCAAAGGTGAGTTATTTGGAGGGAGTATTTGCGCGAGGCGACAGAAGACTGTGCGCTGTCTTAGAGGAGGCTGTAAACAGGGGATTACACTTTGACGGTTGGGACGAGTGCTTTGATTTTGACAAGTGGATAGAGGCAATTCGTGACTGTGGATTTGACCCTGATTTTTATGTAACAAGACGACGCGCGTTTGATGAACTTTTGCCGTGGGATCATATTGATTATGGGGTTACGAAAAAATTTCTGCTGCACGAATGCGCAAAGGCGTATGAAAACACGACTACTCCAAACTGCCGTGAAAAATGTTCAGCTTGCGGCGCTATGAAGTACGGGGGAGGTGTCTGTTATGAGAAACATTAGAGTATGGTACAAAAAATACGGATCGTGCCGTTATATTTCTCATCTTGATGTAAACCGTGCCGTTATGAGAGCAATGCAGATGTCGGGACTTCCGTTTTGGCATACGGAGGGGTTTAACTCGAGAATGTATGTATCGTTTGCATTATCGTTGTCGCTTGGATTTACGGGTGAACGTGAATGCGCTGATATGAAGTTGACTGAGGACGATGTGGATAACTCTTATGTGATAAAGAGACTGAATGAGTGCCTGCCTGATGGAATAAAGGTTTACGAAATAACCGAACCGATAATGAAGCCTGCCGAGATCGCTTATGCAGACTTTGAGATAGTTATAAAATCGGAGGATCTGTCATCTGAGATAATATATAACAAGCTGTGCAATTTGCTTGAAAGGGAGCATATATTTACCGAGAAAAAAACAAAAAAGGGAGATATAAAGCAGGTTGATATAAAGCAAAATATTGCAAAGTATAATATGAGGCTTGAAAACAACTGTGCAATACTCGAAATAACGCTCCCTGCCGGGAATAACTTAAATGTAAATCCAACGCTGCTTACAGATATTTTGGAGCAGGAATGTAAAGTTCAATTGTACTGTGATGTCAGACGTGGCAGATTGTACAATAATAAATGTGAACTTTTTAGATGATTTTTCGTAATTGTTAAACAAAATTTAATCTTTACAGAAAAACTTTGTGTTATAATAAAATATAAAGTAATAATAAAAGTGCGTTTGTAAACAGAACGGTTAAAAATATACTAACATCAGAAAAATTGAAATTATGAGGAGTGGATCTAATGCAAGTAAGAGAACTTGGAGATGTATTTGTTGCGTCGGGAGTAGAAATGGTAAATGATATTACATTTACAGCTTTATTTTACGGCTATGAAGTAAGAGGTAAGGTAGTAATACCGTCTATACCCTCGGTAGAATTTTTTCTCTATGGAAATGTATATATAGAGGATCCGAATGAGGCAAGAGCATTTGTAGAGGAGTTTGATCAAAAATTCGGAAAAGCAAATTTCAGATTTTCCGATAAATTCATCAGCGTAACGTTTGACATAGGTTCTCTGGACGCAGCGGCGGTAAAAGAGCGTCTTGGTGCGGTAGGAATGTTTATGATAAACAACGGTTTTGGCGCAATTGCACTCCAGCCCGAAGAACCCGAGCCGGAGCCTGAACCCGAGCCGGAGCCTGAACCAATGCCTGCACCGCAGCCGAAAAGACAGGTACAGCCTCAACAAGTACAGCAGCAAAGAAAACAACCGCCTCAGCAGCCTGTGTATGAAGAGCCAAAGGTACCGTTTGAGGAATATCATGTGCTTGAAAAGCTTACAGAGATGTTCCTGCTTGGTGTAAATAAGGTTTCACACAATACATTTACAACTATATATCATGGATATAATCTTGTTGGAAAAATGCTTGATCCCGACAGAGATGAAGTAGAACTTATTTTCTACGGAGCATTAACGCAGAACGTAGGAGAGGAATTTGAAAAATTAAAAGCAGAGCTTACGGAGAAGTATCAGCGTTTTCCGATACGAATGGTAGGCGGATCGTGTGACGCTATATTCTATTTAGAGGGTAAAGAGGTAAGCGAGTGTAAGGCTATGCTTGGAGAAATTTCAGGATTTATGATGAGAAACAGCATAGTAGCAGTTAATCTTCCCAACACTATCGGTAAACCCATACAAACATTTACAGCGGATTCGCTTAAAGCTATGAAGGGAACGTCATCTTCATCAAGTTCATCGTATAGCAGAAGTACATCATCGCCGAGTTCAATGCCGTCAGGCTATGTAGGAAGCAGTTACGGCGGAGGTTCACAAAATGTGACAGCCCCCGAGGATAGCTTTGTAAATAAATTCCTGAAAAAATTCGGAAATAAATAAAAAATTACAAATAACACTTGACAAAAAACGTTCGACAGGCTATAATAATAAAGCACTGTCGAGCAAATGGAGAGATGTCCGAGTTGGCCGAAGGAGCATGATTGGAAATCATGTATACGGTTTCCGCCGTATCTGGGGTTCGAATCCCCATCTCTCCGCCATATTTTTGCCGGTGTGATGGAATTGGCAGACGTAGTGGACTCAAAATCCACCGGTAGCGATACCGTGCCGGTTCGAGTCCGGCCACCGGCACCAGATTACCCCCATTGCGTAGGCTCTGGGGGTGTTTTGTTTAGTGAACCGAAATTTAACAACCGCCGGAGAAAGTGACCGTGCGGTTGTTTTTGTAAAATTACTTTTTGGAAATGTGTTGATGAGTGCAAAAAATATCTTTAAGTTATGTAAAATATAGAAAAGGTGGATTTTGAATATGTTGGATAAAGTTGATATTGGAATTATTTGTGCTATGAATGTAGAGATCGATGGACTTAGCGCCGTTATGGAAGATAAAAAAACTTTGAATCTAAGCGGAATAGAGTTTATCTGCGGAAAAATTGAAGGAAAGAGTGTAGTAACTGCGGTTTGCGGAATAGGCAAGGTTTTTGCCGCTATTTGCGCCCAGACTATGATACTTGGATTTTCTCCCGAGATCATCATAAATTCCGGTGTGGCAGGTACGCTTACAAACAAGCTTTCGATAGGCGATGCGGCAGTTGCGGTAAATGCTGTTCAGCATGATATAGACACTACGGCTTTGGGTGATGAACCGGGATCGATTTCAGGTCTTAATATTGTTTATGTTCCTACAGATGAGAAAATCAGCGCGCAGCTTGCAGATAATGCTCGTAAGATTGGTTTGAAATGTGAAATGGGAACTATTGCGACAGGCGACAGCTTTATTAATGATAATGCTAAGAAAGTCGAGATAGTAAATAAGTTTTCTGCAATTGCCTGTGAAATGGAAGGCGGAGCTATTGCTCAGGTATGCTATGTAAATAAAGTACCTTTCTCAATACTCAGAGTAATATCCGACGGCGGTGATGATAATTCACATCTTGATTATGAGGAGTTTAAAAAGCTTGCGTCCGGAAGATCGATACAGATAATAGAGAACTTTATTAAGAACTACGAGAGATAATAAGCTTTTTTACAATAATATGGAAATATTTTTTCTATAAAAAGGTATAAATTAAAAGAAGAATTAATATATTGTAGTTTTTGAGCCGAAAAGGTTAAAAGTTTGTATCTTTTCTTGATTTAATATGATATCTATATTATAATTGAATTAATTATAAGAATTGTGTAATAATGCGAAAGGACGTTTTACCCAATGAAATACATTTACAGAATAGTCTGCTCGGCTTTGGCTCTCGGTATGGCAGTATCGCTTGTCGGCTGTAAGGACAATAATGATAATTTAGAAACTCCCGATACTGCGTCTGTATCTGACAGCGTAAATGCGGCTACAAGGGATATTCCGACAGCTCCTTCCGATGAATTTCGCATTGGAGGAGAAACCTTTGATACAAGTGTGACAGAAATGCAGCTCGGTGATGTAACGTTTACAGATGAGGATCTGAAAAACATCTCAAAGTGTACGCAGCTTGAGTATTTCGGTGTTCTGTCATCAAACCTGACCGATCTTCATTTTTTAAGCGGATTGCCTTCAAATCTCACAAGCCTTGAGAACCTTTCCGTTATCAATGCGAACCTTACAAGTCTTAACGGTATGGAAAATCTTGAGAACTTAAAGACAATAAACTTTACGAATAACCTCATCAACGATATAAGTGCTATTAATAGATGCAGATCGTTGGAGAGAATCAATCTTGAGTCTAATCTTGTAAGCGATATATCGCCTCTTGCAAGTCTTAATCATCTCAAAGTGCTGAATATCGGTTCAAACGCAGTGAGCGACGGAACTTTGATTTCATCTATTTCGGGACTCGAGGATCTTAATATTTCCTGCAATATGATGACGGATCTGTCTTTCCTTACAAGTCTGCATGATCTTAAAAAGCTTGATCTTACTGCAATTAATCCCGATGACAAAAAGGTATTTATTGACCTTACAAGCTTGCGTGAACTTAATCTTACCGACTCTAATCTTTCAAGAGAAGATGTACGCAGTATAATGATATGGCTTAAAGACTGTAATGTTATAAGCAGTTACGTCATTTCAGATGATGAGCTTAACCGCGGCAGAGATGAGCTTGATACCGATTCCTCAGACACAGAAACTGATACAGATACAGAAAATGACGATGTATCGTCTGATGAAGATACATACGAATACGAGGTCGATTCATCAGAGCCTGAAGACCCGTACGGGGAAGATAACGATCAGGGTTATTATGATGACGATGACGGCACATTATATTATGATGACATATATGATGACGACGACTATTGGTATTGAGGTGCATGATGAATAAGAAGTTCAACAGAATTGTCTGCGGTATAATGTGTGCCGCTTTGATAGTACCGATGTTTGCAGGTTGTGACAATAAGAATGAAGAAACGGAAAGTATAGTATCTGTTCCTCATGTAACATCAATGGATGAAAGCGTAAACTCCGTTCCGGAAACCTTTGATATTCCTGCGCAGGAAAGTCCGCTTGCAAAGGAAGAGTTTGTTTTTGGCAACGTGTTTTTTAATAAGGCTGTAACTTCGATTGAGCTTTCGGATACAATTATTGATTCGCTTGACCCTTTGATACAGTGTCCGTACTTAGAAACATTATCGCTCAGCAGCTGCAAAATCCTTAACTGGAGTGCGCTTAACTCTCTTACACAACTGCAAAATCTTACTCTTTCAGATTGCAGCTTTGATAACCTGAGTTACTTAAGCGATCTAACGCAGCTTAAAAGTCTTGATATTTCAAACAATAATATCAGCGATATTATTAAGCTAAGTTCGCTTAAAAACCTTAATTCACTTATGGTAATAGGCGGTGACGTTAAGGCGCTTGGAGCAGTCAAGTATATGCCTAAGCTTCAGGTGTTGAAGGTTGACGCAAAAAGCTGTGATGACCTTTCTCCTTTGTCTGAACTTATTAAGATGAAAGAGCTTTATATTAACAGTTCCTCGTGTTCTGATATTTCTGCACTTGAAAAATTGACTGATATCAGAAATCTTGAGTTAAAAATGCCTAAACTCAGAGATATATCCGTACTTGAAAATATGACTTATCTGAGTAATGTTGACCTTTCGGGAACTTCAATAGATACTGTACGCCCGATAAGAAATATTACTAATATAGTTAATCTGAATGTAGCTAACACAAAGATCGACAGTGTTTATTTCCTTAAACGTATGACATTTATGGAAACACTTGATGTAAGCGGAAATGAAATAACTGATTTTGAAAATCTTACATTCTGCACAGGGCTTACTTATCTTGATGTAGCGAATACAGGCATAACAAAGTCGGATTATGAGAACCTTGTTTACGCTTTGCCGGAAGCAACTATTGTATATAAGCATGATGAGGTAGCAGGTGGTCCTGCAACTGATACTGATGAAGAAAACGAAGATTACACCGATACAGAAACAGACAGCGAAGTACAGTATGATGAATACGGCAACCCGATAGAACCTGAGGACACGAACTCACAGAGCGAACGTCATAATGAAGATAACAACGATAATCAGAATCAAAGCCCGAGTACAAACGGATACTGGTTTGAAAACGACTATACCGGAGGATATTCGTTCTATAATTATGATGACGGCAATATCTATAATGACGGTGAAAACGGCTATCACTATAACGGTGAACCTGTATAAATGAAAAATGACCCGATACTGTATTTTTGTATCGGGTTTTTGATAGGAGAAAATTATGATATATGTATCATTATCAGCCTGCTCAAACGGATTAAATAAGGATAAGCTTCCTGTTATCAAAAGTTTGGGTAAAGTGCTTCGCAATATGGGTGCAGAGATAACAAAAAGCGATGATCTTTACGCACAGGATAGTGTTATTCCGGCACCTGCTTTCGTTCGTGCCAAAAATCTGGTTAGCGGATTTTCCGATGAAAGAAATCTATATGTATTTGACGTATCCGGGGGAGATATAGCAAACGAGATCATACCGTACATTGACTTTGACGTGATAAAGAGTTCAAAGGCACAGTTTTGGGGATACAGCGATCTTACGGTGATAATAAATTCTATTTATGCAATTTGTCAAAAAAGCTCCGTACTGTATCAAATACGCAATATTTCAGAGTACGGCGATGTGCAGCGAAGATATGAATTTGAGCGTTATATTAGTAATGGTGATAACGAATTGTTTCGTTTTCCATATAAATTTTATAACGGTGATCAAATAAAGGGTACGGTTATAGGAGGAAATATCCGCTGTCTGCTAAAGCTTGCAGGTACTCCGTATTTTCCAAATGTTGACGGTAAGGTTTTATTTTTGGAGGCTCTGGGGTCGGATCTTCCGCAGACGATAACCTATCTTTCGCAACTAAGATTAATGGGAGTGTTTGAGCGGATCAGCGGTGTGCTTTTGGGAACATTTACAAAGCTTGAAAAAACATTGTCACCCGATGAAACCGCTATGCTTGTAAAACAGTTTACAGGTGATCTGCCGCTTGCAAAAACTCAGATGATAGGACATGGAGTTGATTCAAAAGCATTATCAATAGGCGAGGAGATTTATTTAGCAAATGGATAAGTGTAATATAATGAATTTTTTAAAAAAACACAGCACGGTGATAATTATAGCTGTCTGTATTATTGCCGAGATAATAATTTCAAATTATTCTGCATTGTCAATATTATTCGGAGGATATAACGAAAAGGATCTAAGTCTTGAAACAGCTCAGATTGAAAACAATAATTCTACAGAATTCAAAGACGATTTACTGTATATTTCGGAGGGTACAATAATTTTCAACGATATAAACGAGCCTGTTGCAAATGTTTGTATTCATACCGCAAGCAGTGACAGTCAGTATAAAAAGATAGAACTATCTCTTACAGACGACAATTTTGCATATAGCGACGGGTTTGAGTATAATCACGGTATATTTTATATTTATGAGAATGAGGAACACGATAGTTATCTTTCCTATTCCTCGTTTGGAGAAACAAAATCGCTGTGCATAGACGTAGATAAAAACTCCAAAGGTAAGCTTGCAGTGCGTTCTGTATGTATAAATAAGCCTCGTCCGTTTCATATAAATTTACTCAGATTAATTATATTTTTGGGAATAGGATTTATTGTAAAATTCGGACTTTGGAAATACACAGTGGAGAATAACAAGTACAGCCGCAGAATACTTGCAGGTACTGTTGCCGCAGTATGTTTTATAACGTGTGTATGTGCTATTATGCTTACGAAAACTCCCGGTACAAGACTTTTGTCAGATTATGATCCTGAGAATATGTACTCTGAGGATCAGTATGAGAAGTTATTCTATGCGTTTTCTCAGGGAAGAGTTTCAATAGACGTTGATTTTGATATAAGCGAATTTGATCAGCTTGATAATATTTATGATCGCTCCGAAAGAAATGAAAAGGATATTCACGGCGCTTTCTGGGACAGGGCATATTATAACGGAAAGTTTTACTGTTATTTTGGCGCAGCTCCTGTTATTACAGTTTACTATCCTGTATATATATTAACACATCACGTTCCCACACCTGTACTTGCGTCGATGATACTGGCAGTGTACGCCGAGATTTTTATTTCGCTTTTGTATATAAAGATAATAAAAAAAATGTGCAGTGATGTACCGATAGTTTTGGCATTAATGGGACTTTTGGCTGTGCTGTCAGGGTCGCTCGTACTTCCTCTTGCCTTTGAACTCCAGTTTTATTATATGGCAGTTTTGTCGGGAGTAGGTGCTGTATCGGCATATCTGTATTTCCTGTTAAGTGCATATTATACACAAAAGCAGAAACACAGGATAATATATCTTATACTCTCCGGTGTTTCTGCTGTAATAATTGTGGCGTCACGTCCAACGCTTGTTTTGTATTGTTTTATAGCGATCGTACCTGCGGTGTTTATTTTCCTTGATAAAAACATACGAAAAAAACTAAAGGTGTACTATTCGGCAGCAATAATCACTCCCGTGATCGTTGGAGCGATTTTGATAATGATTTATAATTATGTCAGGTTTGAAAATCCGTTTGAGTTTGGTTTTAATTATCAGCTAACAGTAAGTATAGCTAAGGCAAATACAATAACATTTGCGATGATACCTGCTGCTATATACCATTTCTTTTTCCAGCAGCCCGATTTCAGCACACACTTTCCGTATTTTCATATGAGAAGCAGAACTTTAGAACTGTACCCAAGATATAACTATAACGGAAGATTAATAGGAGTATTTTATTATCCGCTTACTTGGGGCTTTATGCTAATTCCGTTTACGGACAGGAAAAAGGATAAATTTAAACACACGTTTTCTGTATCACTTGCAGGGTTTGCAATAGTTCTTGCTTTTGTTGATATGTGTAAAGCGGGTGCACATTATAGGTACACGGCAGATATACTGATGCCGCTGCTAATGGTAGGTATAATTGTAGTTTTTGATATATTAAACCGACTGAAAGCGGTATCCGAAAAGCTGTATAAACGTGCTTATATAATGACTGCTGTGATATTTTTCTTAACTTTTGTTGTAGGATTTTTGATGATGTTTTGTAATGAAACAGAAAACCTTATGAACACATACGCGCATATGTCAAGGATATTCTATAAAGGTTAGATTATACCTCTGAGTTTAAGATAATTATAAAGCAGTTCAACGCAGTTATCTATTCCTATTTTACCGCTGTC
Organism: uncultured Ruminococcus sp.; assembly: GCA_902761345.1. Lineage (GTDB taxonomy): Bacteria > Bacillota > Clostridia > Oscillospirales > Acutalibacteraceae > RUG592. The sequence continues at coordinate 48,613 of CACWKD010000008.1, forward strand.
GAGGGTGAGGTCATGTGAGAAAGCCTCACCCCATTTTTTATCAACAGAATAGAAGTTATAAAAGGAAGCACGTTTTTTGTCTGTTTTAATTATTTTATCTTTAGCCTTATCGTTATCAAGCCCCTCACGCTCCATAACTCTGGCAAGCTTAGTATCCATATCAGCATGAATAAAAATTGACACAACTGAGTTCATATCGCTGAGAATAGAATCTGCACATCTTCCTATTATGACGCAGGATTCGTTTTCAGCGATTTTCTTTATAGTATCGACCTGAGCTTGATAGACTTTTTGATTGATAGGCATTTCTGTAAATGACATCGGGTAGGCGTCCATAGCAAGAGAAAAAAGCAGGCTTTTGCTGGGCAGCTCGTCATAATATGATACGAGTTTTTCGGACATACCGCTGTCCTTGGCTATACGAGTCAGTAATTCCCTGTCATAGAATTTTACCCCTAATTTGTCGGCAAGCTTTCTTCCTATCTCGTGTCCTCCGCTTCCAAACTGGCGGCTTATACATACAACATAATTTTCCATAAAAAACACCTCGAAAAAAGTTTAAATTACATACTATTATATTACCATAAATTTTTTTATGATACAATAGTTTTTATGTATCTTAAACAGAATTTTATCGAGGTGATTTGATTTTTATATTATGAATTATACTGTGATATTTGTGAAAGTTTTTTCTGCATTTGTCTTGTGCGAACACCAACAAGCTTTTCAAGCTCATTGTCGGCAATTCGCAGACGTTCCTGTGTTTGAGATAGCGCTTTGGCGAAATTATCAAACTCTGCGGAAACATCTTCAAGCAGACGCCATACTTCTGCGCTCCTCTGCTGAACGGCAAGAGTGCGGAGTCCCATTTGCAGACTGTTCAGAAGCGCCCCCATTGTACTCGGACCTGCTATGCATACCTTATAGTCACGAGCAAGTATTTCTATTAAACCTCTGTTCACCGCCTCTGCGTATAGTCCCTCAAACGGCAGGAACATTACGGCAAAATCCGTAGTGTATGGCGGACAGATGTACTTATCGTGAATATCCTTAGCTTCCAGACGGATAGTGCGAATAAGCTGTTTAGCCGCTAAGTCTATTGCCTGTGTATCACCGCTTTCGTATGCGTTTTTTAAGGATAAGTAAGTATCTCCCGGAAATTTTGAATCTATCGGCAGATAAATTGTTTCACCGTCCTGTGTGGGGAGTTTTACCGCAAACTCTACAACATTGCGTGAGCCGGGTCTGACAGCGGCATTTTCTTCATATTGTTCGGGACTAAGTATTTCACGAAGTATTGCCCCGAGCTGGATCTCTCCGAGAATTCCTCGTGTTTTTACATTGGAAAGAACCTTTTTTAAATCGCCTACACCCGAAGCAAGCGACTGCATTTCGCCCAATCCCTTGTATACCTGTTCAAGCCTGTCATTTACAAGCTTGAATGATTCGGTCATACGTCTGTCGATAGTTTGGTTCAGTTTTTCTGTGACAATAGAACGCATTTCGTCAAGCTTTTGGTTGTTATCTGCCTGAATTCGGTCAAGACGCTGTTCCATGGTGGTGCGAATTTGAGAAAGCTTCTGTTCATTTTCCATAGAAAAGGTTTTAAGTCTATGTTCCATAGCAGAAAGCTGAGCCGACTGAGTATTGGTGGTATTGGTTATACTTTCGGATATAACTTTACTCAGAGCCGAAAAACTGTTTTGTACGGCAGAATTAATTTCCTGTCTTTGATTTCTGTCCTGCTCGCTTAGTTCCTGCCTGAGTTTAGTCTGTTGACCTGTAAGTCTGTTGTATATTTCTTTTTGGCGGGAGTCGTTTTTTTCGATACGTTTCATGATCTCGTTATCGCCGCCGTTTTTTACAAGCTTGAAGTAAAGCAATACCGCTGCCGCAAGATTAGCTAAAAGCAGCAGAATAATGATAACTGCCAGTGCCGTGTTCATATTATCAGCTCCTTAGTGTGTTTTATTACAAAAATTATACAATATTTTTATGCGTTTTTCAATGGGGAAGGAGAACATTGAATTAAAGCAAACATACGGTATTGATTTATTGAGATGTTTGTTATATAATGACAATAACGGTTATATTAACCTGTATAATTATGTATAAAATTTAAAAATAAAAAAAGGAGAAATAATTATGGTAATAAAGAAACTAACCTCTCTTATTATGGTATTGACAATGCTTTTTTCTGTATTTGTGGTAACGTCAGGTGCAGAGGAAGAAAAATCCTTGCCTGCGGTTTCGCAGTTTCCTGTATCATCAGACGGAAGCGTATGGGATACAGAATATCCTGCCAATTATCCCGATGACGAAACTGAAAAATACGAGTATGGCGACTATGAATATTTTATAAATGACGATGATACGGTTACGATAACAAAATATAACGGTAACAGCGAATATGTTGTTATCCCCGAAACTCTCGGTGTAAGAAGTGTTTCTGTTTTGGGAAAATTTGCATTTAGCGGAGCGGAGTTTGTGAAGAGCGTAACTATACCGAAAACAGTTTATTATATTCCGGCAAGTTGTTTTCTCTGTATTCCGAATTTAGAGGAGATAATAGCGCCCGAGGACAGTCGTTATTATACTTCAATAAACGGAGTGCTGTATAATAAACAGTTGACTTCTATTATACGTTGTCCTCAAACTGTATCGGGGGATTATCAAATTCCCGACGGTGTTACAAGAATATCGCAGTATGCTTTCTGTGGCTGTAAACTGATCAAACGCATAAGACTTCCCGAAACGGTTAATACAATCAATTTCGGCGCGTTTTTTGGATGTTCTGATCTTTCCGAAATAAATATGCCTGCATCAATAGACTATATCGGGCAATTCGCTTTTTGTCAATGCTCCTCGCTGCAAGTTATGAGGATACCCGATAATGTTCAGGAAATAGAAAGCGGTACATTTGGAAGCTGCTCATCTCTTAAAGAATTGACTCTGCCGTCAAATCTTGAAACGATATATTCCTATGCTTTTGCAGGCTGTACATCGCTTGAAAATGTTATTATTCCACCAAAGACAGTATCTGTCGGAAAAGAAGTTTTTGCAGATTGCGGAGCGCTTAAAAGTATAATTATTCCGAGCAGCCTAACTTTTATTGAGGAAGATACTTTCTATACTTACAGAGAGTTTGCTGCTTATATATATATGATAGAAAACGGTATAGTGAGTATATTTACAAGCGCTTGGGAATGCGGAGAGAAAATTTTTAATTTTACTATTTACGGCGTCCCCGGTTCTTATGCCGAGCAATATGCAAAAGAACACGGATTTAAGTTTGAAATGATGGGCGGCAAAAATAGTATTACAGATCGAGAACATGGAATGAGGTTTTATTCTACGATAAAGAATAATACGATCTATATTGATGAACTTGAACTGCTCAGCGCGAATTACTTCGGAGGAAGTATCAACGGATACTACACAGGGAATAAAAAGGTTGAATGGGAATTTGAAAACCCCGATCTATTTGAGATTGTACATTCGTCTGACGATCTTACTTCAATAACGCTGATGGGAAAAACTCCCGGAACGTCAAAAATAACTTTGAAAATAGACGGAAAAGAAATGGTTTCCGATATTTTTAAGGTTGAGTACTCAAAGAAATGGATAAATAATAAATGTAAAGAAGAAATACTCGCTTCTCCGCATAAACAGCTGCTTGACAGAGGTTTGGAGAGCTGTAAAAACATTATGGGTACATTTTCCTCAAACGATCGTTTAATGATGAGCTTTATAAAGGCTGCAACCCAGGGTGATCAGGTAGTCTATCAGTCTTGGATGTCGGCTTTTGGAGTTACCGAAAGTCTGGAAGATGAGATTATAGACGGTATTATACTTGATTATATGAGCCAGTATTATGAACTTGGTTTTACCCCCAGAGAATTTACAGAAAATGCTTCCGAATTGTATGATTATTTTTCCGACGTTTTATCTGCGTTACAGACAGGACGATCCTTAAATGAGGACAGTGTAATACGAGAAACTGCAAGAAGATCATCTCTTACAGTGGAGGAAAGTCGAAAGGTATTTAACAAAGCACAAAGAAGTATGACATTTGTGTCTTATGCAGGTGACAGTTCTGTCGCTCTTATGAAAATTTATGCTACTGTAATTACAATGAATGAATTTGACATTAATACAATAGATAAACTTATTTGGGCATTGGGGAAAACTCCCCCGGGAAACGGATCTGTATTATATGAAGGTTTATGCAGACTTCGTGATAATATGACAGATCCCGACTACATAATTGACAAGTTTATAAACGAAAGAACATACGATACTCTAAATTTAATTGCTTCCTCAACGCTTTCTCCTCATCCGGCTTTTGAGGTGTTTGATATGTACTTTGCATTGGCAAGAATAGGTAATTCTATATATGAAGAGAACGGCGGCGCTACTGCCGACGGATATTTAGAGGCGCTTAATTCGTACAGCTGCGCATATACGCTGCACTATGTGCTTGAAAATATGTCGCCAAACGATCATGTAGAGTGTGTGTATAATTTCTATACAGCTGCAACGATCACAGGGTTGGAGAAGTGCATAGATTTTTCAGAGAAGCATACAGGAGTAAGTTCCGACAATCAGATACAGCAGAGAGCAAAATACAGAAAAGAAGCTGAGCTTATATATAATCAAATAATTCAGAGTAAAGAGAGTTACACAAAGAATATTGAGTATATAAAAGGATTGAATGATTTATCGAGGTATAGTTCAGAGAACGGTACAAATACATTTGAAAATAAACAAGAAGTATATGCGTGTTACGATTATGCGGATAAAAACAGCATACGCTCATCAACTCAGCCTTCAGAGATAACAGACTCTATTGATGAACCGTTTTATATAAACGAGGACGAGATGATTTTGATCCCTGCGGAAATTGAAAACAGCATTGTAGTGGGAATAGCAGACGAAGGATATAAAGCAATCAAAGGCAAAAAGGAAATTATTCTCCCTGAAACAGTAAGAACTATCGGAAACAGCGCTTTTGCAGAGTGCAGCGATACGCTTATGATACTGCTTGGCAATAAATTGGAGTATATCGGGGAAAATGCGTTCGGCGAATGCGCCTCTTTGAAGTACATAAATATGCCCGATTCCGTTTTGGAAATAGGTGTTGGCGCATTCCAAAACTGTACGTCACTTGAACAGATAGACGTGAACGCAGAAACGATTTCAAGCCGAGCATTTGCAAATTGCAGTTCACTTAATTCTATTACAATAAATAACCGTTATGCTTCTATTGCAGAAGACGCTTTTGAGAATGCTAACAAGGATCTTGTGATTATAGGATATAATAATTCCACAGCTTCGGAGTATGCACAGTTACACGGTATAAAGTTCTCGGCGATCGAGCAGTTTGTAGAGAATATGACGATCATATCAACACCAAACAAATACGTATATAATATTGGCGAATCGATCAATACAGACGGACTTACAATAAATGTTGAGTACACCGACGGTACAAGCGAGGTAATATCAGACGGCTGGACTGTATCGTGCGACACTTCTTCTTCCGGAGATAAACAAGCTTATGTCTATTATATGGATCAATATTTATATTATCCTATTTTTGTAAATGAACAGAAGAACGAAACTGCCTATTCTCTTGATATTGAGGAATGTACGATGCTTGAGGGAACAAAAACTAAACTCAGTATAATAGATAACGATACGCACACTGATATACAGTGGGTATCGGAAAGCCCCGATATAGCTTTTGTATCAGATAACGGAGACGTTTATGCAGTCGGCAGCGGAGAAACTACTATAAAAGCGATTATTCCAAACAGCGAAACCGTGCCGCAGTGCAAAGTAACAGTTGTAAACAGCAGTTCTATCGATATGAGCGATAAGGGACAGGAGCATATTACCTTCACACCGCTGTACGACAGTTTTTATATGCTTAATACAGATAACAGTTTGGTAAATATGGAGATATACTCGTCCAACGGTTTGATAAGCACAAATAAAGACAGTGATTTAAATGCAGTTGTTTTTCCTATGTACGCAGGAAATACATATCTTGCCGTATTTTCTTGTGAAGAATACGATAATACCAAAGTATATGTAAACAAAATCAATATTCCCGTATCTTTATTGGAGGGGGAGAGCGAAACAAAAGATACCCCGTCACCCGATAAACAAACAGATGTGTTAGGAGATATTGACGGCGACGGTAAAATTTCCGCTAAAGACAGTTTGCTTGTACAGCGTTATGTTATCAAGCTAAAGGAGCTTGACGAAAATCAGCTTAAATCGGCAGATGTAAACGCTGACGGCAAAGTGACTAACAAAGACGCACTGTCTATTCTTCGCTATACGATAGGTTACAAGGTGGAGGGACTATAACTTACACGAACGGCAGACGATGCATTGTCAGAACAAGTCAAACAAAACGGCAGGGAATACCAACCCTGCCGCTGTTTCTTAAAAATATGTGATTATCTCTTTGCTGCACCCTTGAGGTGAATATCTGAATTCCTCAATCCTATCACCTCTGTAAAAATACCTCGGTTCTTCCAAAGCAGGCTCGCTTTCAAATGTATCTATAACAATAAGCTTTATCTTCATCTTAGAGGGGATAATGTTTTTGATAAATACGCTGACCTGCATTCCGGGTTTTAAATCGGGACGCAGCTCCGATAATCCTGCAAGGTTTGGCGTAAGTTCTATAAATGCTCCGTAATCCTCGACACTGCGTACAATTCCTCGTACCGTTTGACCTGTTTCAAATAGGTCAGCGTTTTCCTGCCAAGTACCGAGAAGCTCTTTGTGCGTCAAGCATATTCTGCCGTTGTCACAGCTTTTTACAATAGCTTTGATGTTCATTCCTGTTCTGAGTCTTCTGCTTGGGTGGTCTATTCGTGATACAGAAATAGCGTCTATCGGCAGGAGAGAGGGAATACCGCAGCCGATATCCGCAAACGCTCCGAACTGCTCTAAATGAGTTATCTTTGCGTCTATAATATCACCCGGGGTAAGCTCATTTATGTAATTGTGCATACATCTTTCCTGAGCAAGTCTGCGTGAAGCTATAACAAAGGGATTTCCGTTTTGGTCACGGTCAATTCCTGTAATAATAAAGCATACAGGGCGGTTCACTCTTGAGATTATAGCTATATCTCGTATTATACCTTCTTTTATTCCTATTGCACCCTCACTGCGTGGAATAATACCTTTAACTCCGCCAAGATCAAGCTGCATATTGTGAGATGTGTCGCATAATCTTACCTTTGCTTCAAGTATTCTGCCTTCGTGGAGTGCCTCGGTTAGCGTGGAAATACTTCTAAGGTAGGCGGTGTTTTCGTGAGTGTTGTATAGAGTGCCTTCGGGGGAAAATTTCGTCATTTTCTTTCGTCCCTTCCGTTTGATTGTTCTATGAATTTATATGCAGAGGATAAGGTGAGATATTACTCTTATTTAAAAGAATTAAATTAACTGTTGAAAATCAAACAGAGTAACGATATAATAATTATAACAGTAAGGTCAAGTAATCAAAAAACAAATCAGGAGGAATATATATGGCATTAAACACAAACAAGTCTTTGCGAAACAGCGTTATGTATCAGGTTTTTGTTCGTAATTTTAGCGATAAAGGCACTTTTGCAGAGGTAGAAAAAAAGCTTGAGGAGATAAAGGCACTTGGAGTTGATATTATCTGGCTTATGCCTATTCACCCGATCGGAAAGGTTAAAAGAAAGGGCACTTTAGGTTCACCCTATGCTATCAGTGATTACCGCAGTGTAAACCCCGAGTTTGGAACTATTGAGGATTTTGAGAGGTTAGTCAATGCAATACACTCAAACGGTATGAAGTGTATTATAGATGTGGTGTATAATCATACGTCGCCCGATTCGGTTCTGAGTACCGAACACCCCGAATGGTTTTATCATCGTGCAGACGGTTCGTTTGGTAATCGTGTAGGAGATTGGAGCGATATAATAGATCTTGATTACAGTAATCATGATTTGTGGGATTATCAGATAGAAACTCTCAAATACTGGGCAGGCTATGTTGACGGATTCAGGTGTGACGTTGCACCGCTTATTCCGATAGAGTTTTGGTTAAAAGCACGAGAGGAAGTTGTAAAGGTCAGAAAAGACTGTATATGGTTAAGCGAATCTGTAGAGCCGGGATTTATACTTTATATGAGGGGGAGAGGGCTTACTGCATTATCCGACTCTGAGATTTTCAGAGCGTTTGACATAAGCTATGATTACGATTGTTACAGATCCTTTTTAGATTGTATAGGCGGAGGTTCATTGTCAGAGTATGCTAAGGATATTAACCGTCAGGAGTACATATATCCCGATAATTATGTAAAACTGAGATTTTTGGAAAACCACGATGTTACAAGGGCAAGTTTTCTTTTACCAGATGAAAAAATACTGAAAAACTGGACAGCGTTTATGTTCTTTCAGAAGGGAATGGCATTGATATACAACGGACAGGAAAAAGGAGTATCTCATTTGCCGAGCTTGTTTGATAAGGATACAGTAGAGTGGCAGTCCGATGAAACAATTGACCTTACAAAGTTTATTGGAAAATTGTCCGAGATAAAGCACGATCCTGTATTTACCGACAGCGTTTATGAGGTAAAGAGTGAGGCGGATAGTTTTATTGTAGCTGTGCATACTAACGGAAAGAGTAAAGCTGTCGGCGTTTTTTCTGTAAAAGGCAATACTGCTTCGGTAAAAGTACCGCTTGACGATGGTTGTTATACGGATATGGTAAGCGGAAAAACAACAGAGGTTTTCAGAGGAATGATAAGGAATACGGGAGATCCGATAATTATTTTGAAGTAAAATCCATAGTCTGAAGATATAAAAACATAATATTTTTGACGTATATGTTAATTTTTGCAGACATTTATAATAAAGTGTTGCAAAATTGCAGAAAATAAGTTAGAATAAGTAAGGTTAAAAAACTTAAAGGAGAGAAATATATGTTAAAAAAATATTGTGCATTAGTTCTTGCAATGGCAATGTCGGTATGTGCTTTTGCATCGGGCTGCAGTGACAAAGACAATACTGAATCAACTCCGCCTGCAAACGATACACCGGCAACAGAGTCTAAGACAGAAACAAAGCAATACACAATGGAAGAGTTGGGTATCGGTGCAGACTATTATGATGACAAGGAGCACGAAGCAGGCTATCAGCTTGAATCTCCCGATCCGGGTGATGAGATAGCAATTATGCATACAACTATGGGTGACATCACAATGAGATTTTTCCCCGAGGCTGCTCCGAAAGCAGTAGAGAACTTCATCACACATGCAAGGGACGGTTACTATGACGGTATCACATTCCACAGAGTAATCAATGACTTTATGATACAGGGCGGTGACCCGACAGGCACAGGCACAGGCGGTGAGAGTGTAAACGGCGAGAATTTTGAGGACGAGTTCTCAAACAAGCTGTTTAACATAAGAGGTTCTGTTGCTATGGCTAACTCAGGTGCAGATACTAACGGTTCACAGTTTTTTATCAATCAGTCAAAGACAGCAGATTTTAGTTTGTATGAAGCTAACTGGCAGCAGATCTATCAGATGATGTGTGAGCTTAAGGACGCAGGCACATGGGAAGATAACAAAGACGGTTTCTATACTTTTACAAGCTATATCAACTTCTACAATACTGATATTGTACCTGAAGATGTAAGAAAACTGTATGAGGAACAGGGTGGCAACCCCTCTCTTGACGGTGCTTTCAATGCAATTGACAGAGGTCATACAGTATTTGCACAGGTAATAGACGGTATGGACGTAGTTGATAAGATAGCAGCTGTAAAAACAGATGATAAGAATAAGCCTGAAAAAGATGTTGTAATCGAAGGCATTGACATTGTAACTTACGGAGAATAATAAAAACCCCTTGCTAAGTTTCGGTTTGGCAAGGGGGCTTTTTTTAGTTTGGAGTTTTTTTAGTTAGGAGTTAGGAATGG
>CACWKD010000009.1 GCA_902761345.1 uncultured Ruminococcus sp.
TACAGCAGATTGATCAATCGTAAAGGAGATAAGCAGAGTTATACAATTCCCGAAGAAATAATTCAGACTGATGTACATTACTTCTTGAAAATCACTGCAATATCTAAGATAGGCGAGAGCGAACCTGCTGTATATGATTTTTGCGATGCTTCGGAAGTTGAGATTGTAATGACAGCCGACCAGCCGACATATAACAAGACAGATACTGTTGCGTTTACCGAAACTGTAACAAATATAGGCAGAGTTCAGCTTACAAATGTTACTGTAAATCAGAGCTTATTCGGAAAGTATGATGCAGGTGACACAGAAGTTAAGATAATGGGTACAAAGATGATTATTCCTAAGCTTGATGTTGACGAAAGCTTTACATTTACCTACAATGTTCCTGCTTCTCTTGCCGTTGACAATAAGCTTACAAACAGTGCTGATGTATCGGCAGACCAAAAAGCAACAGATGAATTTGATTTTACCGTTTATATATTAAATCCTGATATAGGACTTGCAAAAACAGTCAGCAGCAATACATTTATGATAGACGATACTATCACATATACAGATACAGTAACTAATACAAGTCCTGCAACGCTTAAAAATATTGTAGTAACAGAGGATAACGAAAACGGTACATTTGTTGGTATTGATGAAGAAGCAGTACAGACAACAGAAAATCCAAATGTTGTTATTATTAAAGAGTTAAAGCCCGGCGAAAGCTATACACTGACCTATACGCTCGCTGCAAAGGATGTTCAGACAGATAAGAAGCATTATGCAGAGGGTTACACATCGGCAGAGGCAGAAGACGGCTCAAAAGCAGAAACTTCTGTTAAGTACAAGGTATTTACTCCGGAAATCAGATTGTCTGCTCAGACTGAAAAGATCGTATACGGAGCATCGGAGGATATAGTTTACACATACATTGTAGAGAACAGCGGCGATTGTGCACTCACTGATGTTAAATTAACTCATTCGATTAGCGGCGGTACTTTTACAGAGAATAAATATGGCAGTGTAAACAGTGACGGTGATTTTATAATTCCCGAGCTTAAGGTAAGAGAAAGAGCAGTTATTACTTATACTATCAGTGCAAATGACGCTGCTAAAAACAGAAATAAAGTTGTAAATACAATTGAAGTTTCAGCTGCTGAAAATACAGAGGATTCGGCTGAGCTTTCCGTACAGGTAAGCCACTATGGTATTAAAGTAGAAAACAGTGTAGAGAGCCGTGTTTATTCGGCAGGAGATGAGATAAAGTTTACAAAGACTGTAACAAACACAGGTGATTGGGAACTTACCAATATAAAGGTTGAGGAGAATATACCGGGTACATTTATTCTTAACGATGGTGCGGCAATACTCGATGGTAATGTTGTAATATCTTCACTCCAGCCGGGTGAAAGCTACGAATACAGCTATATTGTAACAGCAGATAAGAACACGATCGTTGACAATGCGGTTGAGAATACTGTTACTGTTACTGTTACGGCTAAGGAAGATGTTTCCGATAGTGATACGAAGTCGGTAGCAGTTGAAAACTATGTCGAAGATACAGATGAGAATACCGATATTGACACAGAAACAAATACAGACACAGATACATCTGTAACAACAGACTCTGAAACAACAACTGATACAACAGGTAAGACAGATTCTGAGACAACAACCACCGATACAACAGGTAAGACAGATTCTGAGACAACAACCACCGATACAACAGGTAAGACAGATTCTGAGACAACCACCGATACAACAGGTAAGACAGATTCTGAGACAACAACCGACACAACAGGTAAAACAGATTCCGAGACAACAACCACCGACACAACAGGTAAGACAGATTCTGAAACAACAACCACCGACACAACAGGTAAGACAGATTCTGAGACAACAACCGACACAACAGGTAAAACAGATTCTGAGACAACAACCGACACAACAGGCAAGACGGATTCCGAAACAACAACCGACACAACAGGTAAAACAGATTCGGAAACAGAAACAGACACAACAGGCAAGACAGATTCGGAAACAGAAACCGACACAACAGATACAGAATCACCGGATCAGCCGGGTACATCTGATACTGACTCTAAGGATACGCCTGACCCGGTTAAGGATAATATTTTAGGAGATATAAACGGTGACGGAAAGGTAACAGCAGCAGACAGTATGCGTGTACAGAGAGCCGTTATTAATCTTTTAAAGTTGACTGATGAACAAAAATTACTTGCTGATGTAAACGGTGACGGAATATCGGTTAAGATTAAATGAGCAAAAATAAATAACTCAAGAGCCGCTAAATTGGAGAGTTCCGATTTAGCGGCTCATCTGTTTGAGTGCTAATGAGTAGAGATATGGTAATAATAAATCAATAATTAATAATATATTCTAAGATTTTAAATAAAAAATTAAGCTTTTTATGTATAATTATAATGTAGACAGTAACAAGTATAAATGCAGATTGAAAGGGTGATATTATGAAGCTTTTGCTGGCTGAGGACGAAAAACGTATGGCACAGGCACTGATGCAGCTGTTAAGGCTTGAAAATTATATAGTAGATTGGGTAGCAGACGGAGAAGAGGCACTCGCAGCGATAGAGTGCAGCGAGTATGATGTGATAGTTCTTGATGTTATGTTGCCTAATGTGTCGGGATTTGAGATAGCAGCTGCTGCAAGAAAGAAAGGACTTTCTACCCCGATATTAATGCTTACGGCAAAAAGCGAGCTTGACGATAAAGTAAAAGGACTGGACAGCGGTGCAGACGATTACCTTACAAAACCATTTATGACAAAGGAGCTGCTTGCAAGGCTAAGGGCATTAACAAGGAGAAATGCAAAAGGTGCAGACGGAATAATGAATTATGGGGATATCAGTCTTGATACAAATAAGTACATAGTATTGTGCAAAACAACTGGTCAAAATGTAAGATTGAGTGAAAAAGAGTTCAAGATTCTTGAATACCTTATTGCAAATAAAGGTATGATACTCACAAGGGAACAGTTTGCAGTAAGGCTGTGGGGATTTGAGAGTGAAGCAGAGTATAATAATGTAGAGGTGTATATGTCGTTTACAAGAAAAAAACTGAAATTTATAGGTGCAAAAACTCAGATAAAATCGGTAAGAAAAATAGGATATGAACTGAGGTATGACGATGTTTAAGCGTTCGAGATTTAAAATAATCCTGCTTGTAATAGGTTCTGTGCTTCTGTTGTTTATAAGCTTGATAGGAATAATTTATGCCTCAAGCTATGCTGATATTAATGAACAGAACAGAGAAATGCTTCAAAGTTATGTTGATAGTTATTCATTGACTGATAAAAACGCAAAAAAGCAACAGCCGCCGGAGAAGAAGCATACTAATGATATGCCTCCGTATAAGGAAGACGAAAACCCTCGTAATAAAGAGGAAGAGCCTCCTCCACGACAGGAACTATACAGGCACATAGATTTTTACAGTGTTGCCTATGATAATAACGGCAATGTTCTGAAAATAGACAATTCTCAGTCCAAAGTTATAGATGAGGAGGCAGTAATAAATATTGCCGAAACATTCAGGCTGTCGGAAGATGAGTTTGGCAGAAGCGACAGCTTTATTTATCTTAATGCAAGTCGTGAGGGATATAATCTTACAGTATTTATGGATAATACACTTACAAAAAATAATATGAGAACACTGATGAAAAACACCTTTACATACAGTATAGTTTGTATAGCTGTAATTGTAGTTTTATCAACTTTTTTATCATATAGGATAGTAGCGCCACTTGAAGTAAGCTATACAAAGCAAAAGCAGTTTATATCAGATGCAGGACACGAATTAAAAACTCCGGTATCTGTAATAAGTGCGAATGCTGAATTACTGGAGCGTGAGATAGGAAGTGATAATGTTTGGCTGAGCAATATTGTTTATGAAAATGAAAAAATGAGCGTACTGATTTCTCAGCTATTGGAGCTTTCACGAACAGAGAGGGTGGTACAGCAATTTGAACAGTTTAATATGAGCCGCACTGTTATGGGTGAAATACTGGCTTTTGAGAGTATAGCGTATGAAAAGAACTTAACTCTTGAAAGCGATGTTGAAGATAACATAATGATAACGGGCAGCAGTAAGGGAATAGCACAGCTTACAGGTATATTGCTTGACAATGCAGTAAGCCATTGTACAGAGGGCGGAAATATCAGTCTTACTTTGAAAGAGAAGAAGAAAAGTGTTGTTTTAACTGTAATTAACGACGGAAATCCTATACCTCCCGAACATATAGATAAAATTTTTGACAGGTTTTATCGTGCAGACCCTGCAAGAGGTGATGATAATCATTATGGACTTGGATTATCAATAGCAAAAGCGGTAGTTACATCACATAAGGGTAAAATAGATGTGCGTTGTTTTGACGGTAAGGTTGAATTTACGGTTCAAATGCCGCTTGGATAATAATATACAATAAAATAGTTCTTAAAATTACACCTCCGTCATATAAATAATAAAAAACGGAGGTGTATTTATGTTAAAAAAGGGTTTAGCCTTGTTGATTTCTATTGTATTTCTTATGTCTAATATTCCTGTTGCAGCTTATGCAGAAGAAGCCGTAGAGGTTACAGCCCCATCAGCACTTTTAATGGATTATGATACGGGAAAAGTACTCTACGAAAAAAATAGTCATGAAGTAAGGGCGTGTGCTTCGATAACTAAGATTATGACCTTGTGCCTTATATTTGAGGCGATTGACGCAGGAAAAATAGACTACGATACAATAGTTACAGCTTCACCTATTGCGGCATCGATTGGCGGATCGGATATATGGCTCGTTGAGGGCGAGCAAATGAGCGTGAACGACCTTATAAAAGCAATAGTTGTAGCTTCTGCAAACGATGCTGCTGTCGCTATGGCAGAGTATATAAGCGGCAGTGAAAAGGCATTTGTTGAGCAGATGAACAAGAAAGCACAAACGCTTGGAATGAAAGATACGGTGTTTAAAAACTGTAACGGACTTGACGAGGAGGGACACTTAACCAGTGCTTATGATGTTGCACTGATGTCACGGGAACTGATGAAGCACAGCGAGGTGTATAATTATACTTCGATATGGCTTGATTATCTGAGAGACGGTGCGACGCAGATAGTCAATACAAATAAACTTCTAAAAACATACGATGGAATAACCGGATTAAAAACAGGAACAACCAGTCAGGCAGGAGCTTGTATTTCGGCAACAGCACAAAGAGATGGAATGAATTTAATTGCAGTAATACTTGGGGCAGAGAATACAGCGGATAGATTTACAGATGCGGCTTCACTTTTGAATTATGGTTTTGCAAACTATACTTCTGTTACTCCTCCCGAACCCGAGAAAGATGTAACGTATATAGATATATCAAAAGGTATGGAGAGTAAGGCGGCTGTGAAACCCGATATTAACGGAAAGTTTCTTATGGAAAAGGGTATGCAGGATAGTATATCCTCTGAAATAAAGCTGAAAGAGGAGGTTGAAGCACCTGTTTCAAAAGGACAGGAGGTAGGAAGAGTAACATATAAATGCGGAGATAACGTACTTGGTGAATTTCCGATAATATCATTGGAGAATATTGAGCGAATAAACTTTACAGGCGTTCTGAAAATAGCGATAAGTACATTTCTTTCATCGTAAAAAAAGAATACAAAAAATCATAAAATGTTACACAATATATCAACAATGTTTCAAATAACATTCATTTTATTGACGAAATAGAACTAAAAATAGCAAATTATTAATTTTTTATCAAAAAAGTGAAAAATCACTTGAAATACACCTTCGGATATTGTACAATATAATCATAGCTGTACATAAGGAGGAACTATTATATGTCCACAAGTTTAACGGATAAATATTTATCGGGTTTTATGAGTAATGAGGAGCTTGATTATATTGCACCTCAGGTCAAAGCAGCACATGATGCTCTCCACAGCGGCACAGGTGCAGGTAACGATTTTATCGGTTGGCTCACACTCCCGACAGATTACGATAAAGAGGAGTTTGCAAGAATTAAAGCAGCAGCCGAGAGAATTAAGAAAAATACAGATGTGTTTGTAGTAATAGGTATCGGCGGTTCTTATCTTGGTGCAAGAGCAGCAATAGAGTTCTTGAAGTCACCAAACTACAATGCTTTGAAGAAAGATACGCCTGATATTTATTACACAGGCAACAGCATTAGTTCAACTGCACTTGCCGAGCTTCTTGAGATCTGTGAGGGCAGAGATGTGTCTATCAATATGATCTCAAAGTCAGGTACTACAACAGAACCTGCAATTGCTTTCAGAGTATTCAGAAAGCTTCTTGAGGAGAAGTATGGCAAAGAGGGTGCAAAAGAGAGAATATTCTGCACAACAGATAAAGAAAAGGGAACATTAAAGCAGCTTGCAGATACAGAGGGTTACGAAACATTTGTTGTTCCAGATGATGTAGGCGGACGTTACTCTGTTCTTACAGCAGTAGGATTGTTGCCGATAGCTGTATCGGGTGCAGACCTTGATGCACTTATGGGCGGTGCTGCAAAGGCACAGGCAGAGTTTAACAACCCTGATCTTAAAACAAACGATTGTTACAAGTATGCTGCAATAAGAAACGTACTCTATGCAAAGGGTTACACAACAGAGATACTCGTGTCATATGAGCCTGCATTTACGATGATGTCCGAATGGTATAAGCAGCTCTTTGGTGAGAGTGAGGGTAAGGATAATAAGGGTATATTCCCTGCGTCTGTTACATTCTCGACAGATCTTCATTCAATGGGTCAGTACATTCAGGAGGGCAGAAGAAACCTCTTTGAAACTGTTGTATCTTTCGACAAACCTAAGAGAGAGATTATGATAGAAACAGACCCCGACAATGTAGATAAGCTCAACTTCTTGTCAGGCAAGGGTATGTCTTTTGTAAACCGCAAGGCATTCGAGGGAACAATTCTTGCACATAATGACGGCGGAGTTCCGAATGTAGTGCTGAATGTTCCCGAGATGACAGAAGCAGAGCTTGGTTATCTCATATATTTCTTTGAGAAGGCTTGTGCGATCAGCGGTTATCTGCTTGGAGTAAATCCGTTTAATCAGCCCGGCGTAGAGAGCTATAAGAAGAATATGTTTGCATTACTCGGCAAGCCGGGTTATGAGGACGCAAAGGCAGCTCTTGAAGCAAGACTTGGTTGATTGAAGAATTGTATCTGTATCTGAGATGATACTAATAATTACTAACATATAACGATTTCAAAATTGAAAGGAATGGTAAAAATGGTAACTTTACTTATTGGCAAGAAAGGTTCCGGAAAGACAAAAAGACTTATTGACGAGGCTAATGCTGCCGTAGCAAGCTCAGATGGCTGCGTAGTAGTTGTAGAGAAGGGTTCAAAGCTTACTTACGATCTCACACATAAGGCTCGCCTTATTGATTCCGATGCATATAAGATTTCAGGTTATGAGGCTCTTTATGGTTTACTTAGCGGTATTTGTGCAGGAAACTACGATGTAACAGACATCTTTGTAGATTCTACATTTAAGATTGCAGGCAGCAATGGTGACGCACTCAAGGTATTTGTTGATAAACTCAACTTCCTTGCAGATGAGGCAAATACATCGATCACACTTTTGATTTCTTCATCTAAAGATGAGCTTCCAACAGACATTAAGGCAACTCTTGAGGAGCTTTAATTCATAACAAGATTGAGTATGTCTATACGGGGTAAGAGTTTATATCTTATCCCGTATTTTTTGATACACATTGAATTCCTCCAATACATTAATATGAAGTTTTGATAATTCGTTCAGTATTAATAGATCAATCTATTAAAATGGTAATGTAATAATGTGATAAAAATATGAAATAATTTTTTGATTTTAATCAACTTTATACTATGTTTACTTATAATCATACTCTTTTTTTATTTGAAATGTTCAGAATATATGGCTTAAAAATGACTGATACTGTCATATAAAGTAAATAAGTATCTATTTACAGTGTCGATAAAGAAAAATGTGGTATAATAAAAAGTAGTTTAAGCTTAATAGTTATATTATATTAATTGCAAAATATGTACATCAATGCTCCTTACACAAAAAATGTTTATGATACATAAATAAGGAAAGTAGTTTAGAAATCGGGCTTTAATAATTGATGATATGAAAAACTTATGTTAGAGTTGAATATCACGAATACATTAACTTAAACAAATAGATTTTAAGCTTTCCGAAGTATATTCCGAAAGCTTAAAATTATCTTTATAGAATTGTGTGTCATTCAGTAAATCAAAATTTGGATTAACTTCTAAGCTTGTAACAAATAAAAAAGGAGAGATGTATATGTTGATAACACATGTAAGAATCAGAACCATCGAAAACAATGGAAAACGTATGGTTGGTGTTGTTAGTCTTACTTTGGATGATATGATTGTTATCCATGATGTAAAAATACTTATAGGTACGGACGGACTTTTCCTTGCAATGCCGAGCAGAATGAAGAAGAGCGGAACTTTTTCGGATATAGTTCATCCTATCAGAAAAGATGTAAGGACAGCTATTGAGAATATTGTATTTGATGGTTACCGCTATATGACAGAAAAAAGTATAACCTCACTTGACCTGTATCCTGTAACAGAGAGAACTGATTTAACGGAACAGACATACAGCAATTTTGAGATTCGTGAAGATGAAACATTCACAGAATAAATAAAGCCCCCTCTGCTGAGGGGGTTATTTTTATTGAACAGGTATATTATGTGTTCTGCAAAGATTAAGCCATTGATCGTATTCCTCAAGGATCAAACTATATAGCTGCTGATCATTTATCTGATCAAGGTTATTAACATTGATGAAGTTGGCGTTATCTATAAATCTGCCTGTAAATGTATCAAGACTTTCAAGAAAATCAAACTTTGTATTTCCGATACCGATAAATTTCCAGAAGATGTTGTAGCGAGATGCCTCGGTGATAACTTTTTTTGCAGCTGCACGATCAGAGTTCGCACCGTCGGTTATAAAGATAACAAAAGTCGGAATATTTGCTCTATCCCTAATGCCATAGCGTTCTACAATGTGCTGCATAATAGGTGCATAGCAAGTACCTCCAAAATGCTCTTTATTGGATAGGATAATATTCTGAACATAACCGTTAAGATTGGACGTAGTAACAGACGGGAGTTCCTTGTAGATGTTATCAAACCAGTAAAACTCCAGTTCCGCATTGTCATCAAAACACATAGCAACAGGGAATATTCTTTCCAAAACATTCTGAACCGTACCGTTTCTGTACATTGAAATCATAGAGCCTGAGTGATCGAGCACAAATACAACTCTTGCGATAGTTGCGGTAATGTTTTTTCTCTTTACTTCATCGAGAACCATTTCCTTACGAAGCGAGATTTTGCGATGAAGTTCTTCATTTGGAACCGATCCGACAGGGGTATTTTGTGGTGCAGGCTGAGGTTTTTTGTTAGAAAAAAAATTATCCAATATACTCAAAATAATTCCTCCTTTAAACTATATTTGTATAATTATTATAACACCATTTTACTTAAAAAGCAAGAAACATTTTTATAATATTACATATTATATAGTGATACCGAGATTATTTTGGTATCGTTAGACAAGGAGGTGATCTGTATGGAAAGTAAAAGAACGATAAAGTTTAATTCTGTAACACAGGCTTTGCATGCACAGGAGATACTTGCAGGCAAAGCGATAAGATCGAAGCTTGTAAGAACTCCAAAGCTGAGATCTGAAAGCGGCTGCGGCTATACGTTGGTTGTAAACGGAGATATTACAAAGGCATTAGATATAATCAGATCATCAGGTATAAGAACAGCAGGTGATTGATATGATATATCTTGATAACAGTGCAACCACCTTTCCAAAACCTGCGTCAGTCCGTAAAGCTATGACAGAAGCTGTCACACAGTATGGTGCAAATCCGGGCAGAAGCGGACACAGTATGTCTATACGAGCGAGCGAGGAGATATACAAATGCAGGAGCAGAGCGGCAAAGTTTTTTGGGGCACGATCCCCTGATAATGTAGTATTTACTTTAAATTGTACCCACGCTATAAATATAGTGTTGAAAGGACTGCTTCACAAGGGAGATCATGTAGTTGTATCGGATATGGAGCATAACGCAGTGATACGACCTTTGTATGCACTAAAGGAGAGGGGCATAAGCTATTCATCTGCAAAGATTAGTGTTGAGAATTCCGATGAAACGCTTGCGTCTTTCCGAAACGCTCTGCGTGACAACACAAAGCTTGTTGTATGTGTCATCAATACGGAATAGAGGTACTTGTAGATGCGTCCCAAAGTGCAGGGGTAATACCTTTGAATATGAGTGATATAGGGATAGATTACCTTTGTGTGCCGGGTCATAAGGGATTATATTCTCCAATGGGAGTAGGAATGTTGATAACATCAAAAGGCGAGAAACTCGACACACTGATAGAGGGCGGTACGGGCAGTAATTCGTTAGACCCGGAGCAGCCGTCTGTAATGCCGGACAGATTGGAGAGCGGCACACAAAATCTTCCCGCCATATCGGGACTGAGAGCAGGAATTGATTTTGTAGAAACAGTTACTCCCGAGAAGATACACGCACACGAAATAATGCTTTTATCAAATCTATATGACAGGCTTCAAGATAATAAACGTGTGATTTTATATACTCCACGTCCGCATAATAAGTTGAGCGGAGGGGTATTGTCGTTTAATATTAAGGATACCGACAGTGAAACAGTTGCAGATTATTTGAACACACGCTATGGGATAGCAGTAAGAGCAGGTTTGCATTGTGCACCGTTGGCACATCAGCATTTTGGAACAGAAAAACAGGGGGCAGTAAGAGTATCGCCCTCATATTTTACAACAATGAGAGAGATTACGGTATTATCACAAGCGATAAATTCGTTTAAATAAAAGAACAAAGGGACGACTGATAGAGAGCCGTCCCTTTAAAAAAGGTTAAATTTGTTCAGCCGAATTGCTGTTTACATCGTGTTTAACTCTGTCTTTGACCTCTGCACGCTTACCGTTGTTAAAGCGTTCTACCGAGCCGACAAGGTATCCTGTAATGCGTCTTATACGTTCAAAGCCCGAGCTTTCATCATCTTCCGATCTGCCGCACTGTGGGCAGGTATCGCCGATAATGCCCGTATATCCGCAGCAGGGATCTCTGTCAACAGGGTGATTTATTGAACCGTATCCGATACCGCTTTCTTTCATCATTCTGATAACGCTTTCAAATGCGTCAAGATTTTGGAGAGGATCGCCGTCAAGCTCAATATATGAAATATGACCGCCGTTTGTAAGAGCGTGGTACGGGGCTTCAAGCTTGATTTTCTCAAAAGCATTGATAGGATAATAAACAGGAATGTGGAACGAGTTGGTGTAATAGTCTCTGTCGGTAACTCCCGGAATAATTCCGAAACGCTTAGCGTCAATTTTTACAAATCTACCGCTTAATCCCTCGGCAGGGGTAGCGATAAGAGAGAAGTTAAGACCATATTTTTGGCTTGCCTGATCCATTCTCTTTCTCATATATCCTATGATCTCAAGGCCTAAATTCTGAGCCTCTTTGCTTTCGCCGTGGTGTTTTCCGATAAGAGCTTTCAGACATTCAGCCAGACCGATAAAGCCTAAAGTAAGCGTACCGTGCTTTAATACGTCCATAATTTTATCGTCTTTTGAGAGTGTTTCGGAATCAAGCCATACGCCTTGACCCATAAGGAAAGGATAATTGCGAGGTGTTTTATTTGCCTGTATCTCAAATCTTGCAAGAAGCTGATCAATAACAAGATCAATTTTTCTGTCAAGCTGTTCGTAGAAGAAGTCGATATTACCGTTGCTGAGAATAGCTATTCTCGGAAGGTTGATTGAAGTAAAGCTCAGATTTCCTCTGCCTGTAACGATTTCCTTAGTTTTGTCGTAAACATTAGCCATAACTCTTGTGCGGCAGCCCATATAAGCACATTCTGTTTCCGGGTGACCCTCTTTGTAGTAGGGGAGATTAAACGGTGCGTCGATGAAACTGAAGTTCGGGAACAGTCTTTTTGCCGATACTTTCATAGCAAGCTTGAAAAGATCATAGTTAGGATCTTCGGGGTTATAGTTAATTCCTTCCTTAACCTTAAAGATATGGATAGGGAAGATAGGTGTCTCACCGTTTCCAAGACCTGCGTCTGTTGCAAGAAGAACATTTTTAATAACCATTCTTCCTTCGGGAGAAGTATCAGTACCGTAGTTTATGGAGCTGAACGGTATCTGAGCGCCTGCACGGCTGTGCATTGTGTTAAGATTATGTACAAGTGCTTCCATAGCCTGATAACAGGCACGGTCTGTTTCTTTTTGTGCGTGGTTATATGCAAATCTCTGTATTTTGCCTGCTGTTTTTTCACCATACTTTTCGCAAAGGAGTTCAAGCTCTCTTTCCATGTAGATTTCGCCGTCGTTGAGAGAGGGAATACAGCCGCTGTCTTTCTCGGCAGTATCAGCAAGAGAGAATGCGGTATCCTGAGCGTTCTCGTCGTCGCAGAGAAGCTCCACGGCACGGGCAAGGTTCTGTCGGTAGATACGTCTGTAAGTCTTTTTTACGCCCTTAGACATACCGTAATCGAAGTTAGGAATACTTTGACCGCCGTGCTGATCGTTTTGGTTAGACTGAATAGCGATACAAGCAAGTGCGCTGTAACTTGCAATATCATTAGGTTCTCTTAAAAAGCCGTGACCTGTACAGAAACCGTTATTAAAAAGCTTTTCAATATCTATCTGACAGCAGGTAGTTGTTAGTGTAAGAAAATCAAGATCGTGAATATGAATATCGCCTGAAGTATGAGCCTTAGCGTGTTCAGGTTTGAGAATGTACATCTCATAGAACTGTTTAGCGCCCTCCGAGCCGTATTTAAGCATAGTACCCATAGCGGTATCGCCGTCGATATTAGCGTTTTCTCTTTTGATGTCGTTATCTCTGGCTGATTTAAAAGTAAGGTCTTCGTAAATACGCATAAGCTTTGTGTTCATAGTACGCATTCTTGTGCGTTCTGCTCTGTAAAGGATATACTCTTTAGCAGTACGAGCGTGGCCGTTTTCAATAAGAATTTTTTCAACTATATCCTGAACGTGCTCAACACTGGGCACACAGCCCTCGCCAAGCTCTGTTTCAAGGTATTCGATAACCTGATCGGCAAGATCTTCAGCAACATCTCTGTCTTTGCCGCCGATAGCAGAGGCTGCTTTAAAAATCGCAGTAACAATTTTTTCTTTATCAAAATGAACTGTTCTGCCGTCACGTTTAACAATAGCATTTATCATATAATTACCCCCATATAAAATAATCTTATGTAAAGTTTAAAGCTTTACACTATATATTGTACCCTTAATTGGGGTGAGCAAGATTAAGTATAGCCCATAAAAAGAGATATGTCAAGTGCATTTGAATGAATAAAAGTCGAAAAATGCGATAAAGGCAAATTTTTGTAGGTTTGAACAATAAACCCCTATATTTTGTGTTTAATTTTCTTATGACTACAAGATATAGTATTTGGCGGGCATTGTCGGTAAAAATACAGTGTACTGTAAACACAGCGTACAGCTTATACAAATCTAAGAAAGCAGATAAAATCGAGTGCTATTAATATTGTGGTGAGCATACTAAATATAGTATCAATTTAAGCAAAAATGAAAAGGTACAAGTGGTAAAATAAGTAAAAAAATGTATTGACAAAAATATAACATAGTAGTATAATAATGACAGAAACTTCGGGGCGGGGTGAAATTCCCCACCGACGGTAACCGATTTATCGGAAGCCCGTGAGCCATAAATATATGGTTGAACAGGTGCAATTCCTGTGCCGACGGTATAGTCCGGATGAGAGAGGTTTAGTATACAGTCGAACGATATGCCCCCTGTGAAGTGTTTCATGGGGGGATTTTTGTTTGATGTATGCAAGTTTCCTGCTCCGCAGTAACGGTGCCGATAAAAATTCATATCGGTACTTTATCGGAAAGGAGTTTTTATTATGAGCAATTATTCAAAGTCAACCACAAATGTACAGAAACTATCAATTATGGGAATGTTGTGTGCGGTAGCGTTTGTATCGACAATGCTTATGCACAGTATCCCGATAATGCCCTCGGCGCCTTATCTGAGCCTTGACCCAAAGGACGCCGTGATAGCGATAGGAGGGTTTATTTTCGGACCGATAGCAGCTCTTATAATGACAGTAGTTGTATGCTTGGTAGAAATGGTAACGATAAGCTCAACGGGAGTTATAGGCTTAATTATGAATGTACTTTCAACGGGAGTTTTCGTAACAGTTTCAACAATAATGTATTACAGAAAGCCTAAGTTTAAAAATGCGGTAATAGGACTTATTTTAGGTGTAATATCAATGACAGCGATGATGATACTCTGGAACTATCTGATAACACCGATTTATACAGGTATGGACAGAGCAATAATTGCACCTATGCTGCCTACGGTATTCCTGCCGTTTAATCTGTTAAAGGGGACAATTAATGCAGCCCTCACACTGTTCTTGTACAAGAGTGTTGTAACGGTACTCAGAAAAGCAAAGCTTTTGCCAAAAACAGAGAAAAAAGCCGTATCGACCGAAAACGGAGAAAAAACATTTGCAATAACACCTTTGGTAATGATTTCATCTGTGTTAGTGCTTGTGACGTGTGTATTGATCATACTTGTTATTAACGGAAAGCTTTAAATAAACAGTAACAGCCCGAAAGTGGTCTAACAAACCGCCTTCGGGCATTTTTTGATTGTGGTGTGGGTATCAAGTTAAATAATAATTTTTCGAATTTATCTATTCATTCCAAATAAAATATTGCGGAGAACACCAACCATCTACAAAATCCCAAATATCTGCGATAAAATTACTATTAAGATTATCAGTCATAGTGTTATAGTATTTATATAGTGCTTGATATACAACTTCTCTTTCTAAGCCTAAATTATGAGATTTTAACAAAATCAAATATCCTTCTTGAATTTTACTATCATAATTATCTTTTGTAAGCGATGATAATAATTCTTCGATTTGAACAATAATTCCATCACTATTCTCCATATTATAAACTCTCCAAAATCCCGATTTACATTTCTGTATATTATTTTTAAAGGCTATACTAATAATCCGTATTTTATCAGCGTATTTTTATTGTTTTCAACCCGCCGATTTACTTCCCCTTGCAATTTCTCCTGCAATTCTCTGCTTGCCCAAACTCTATCTCTGCTTTCTACAAGCTCGTTTTTGATTATGTGCTTAATTTGCTGCATATACCTTGTGTATGCTTCATTTGTAGGTTCGTTTGAGTATATTCTTAATGCTATTTTTTCTTCCTGCTTTATTCTCTCTTTAAAAGAATCGTGGTTGTCTGTCAAAATCAAGAGAACGGAATCACGAAAAAAGGTATCGGCAGGATACAGCATACCCAACTTGTATTTTATCAGAAAATCAAGACTTGATTTCAGATCCGTTATATCCGACAGTACAGGGATAGCATAGGTGATAGTTTGTTTCAGAGCTTTATCGATCACAGATGAAAGGCTTAGCTCATCATAAATAAAATTTACATTAAAAGCAGACGGAGTAACATCTGTCTTAAAATTTATAAGGCTTACTCCGGATAGTCCCAATTGATATTCCGACAAATCAAAGCTGTAAATAGTTTGTACTCCCGAGATAATGTCAAAAGCTTTTTTTAAGCGGTCGGGCGGACTGCACTTTTTTATCAAAACATACAGCAAAATCTCGTTATTAATTAATTTGCCAAAACAGTTTGTACCTTTCATCTTTTTAAATCCAAAGGGTTCAAGTCCCGATTGAAAGTCTTTTTTATATTCGGTAATTAAAGACATATTTTCACCCAAATCAAAAATTACGCTTTTTCACGGCTTATAACCACTAAATCCGAATTGGAATATGAGTACTTTTTCCCGGAGATAAATATATAATAATCGTTAGCATCATTGAAAACACCTGTTATTTTATTACCTCTTGGCATTATCAGACAAACTTTATAGATGTATCCAACCATGCAAAATACATCAGAATTATGATTTTTATCGCTGATAAAATATTTTTCTCCACCGCCAATACCTACATCTTTAATAGTTATTGGAGCATAGAACCTTTTGTTGTAATTAATACTACTCACAATATTTGCTCCTGTAAACTTCAATTTATTTTATTAAAATCCTATCAAAATCACACCTTTGGTATGATTTTGTCAATAGCAATACTTATTATCAGAGAAAAGCTATATAATGTTAGGATTATTTCCCGAGTACGATATTATTTCAGGAAATTCCTCTGAATAGAACTTAAAAATAACTAACCCTTCGTCAAATGCTTCTTCACAGCTATCTATTATTTTAACACAAAATATCAAGTGGTTATTTACGATAACATCTTTTATATATTCGGGAATTATGTCCTCGTCTTTTGATGATATTTGTAATATTTCGTCTTTTTTCAAATTGAAAATACGTTTTCTCCAAATATGAGAAATGCTTATTTCAAGAGCTACATCACTGATATAATCAACATAGATATTTTTTCGATCAATCATTTTATTACCGTAATCTCCATTTTATTTTACTAAAATCATATCACAAACGCACTTCTATGTCAATAATAGAAAAAAGCACCCTTGACGTAAAAACCAAAGGTGCTTTAGTTGTATTCATAGTGTTTTATTTTGCCTTACTCTCACAGTAAATACATCTGTATATTCTCTTTTCTCTGTCGGTAAGCTTGAAGATATGCTTTAGCTCCTGTTCCTCCTGCGAGATACATCTCGGGTTTTTACACTTGATAACATCAACAAGCTTTTCTGGGAGCTCCGGTATAAACTTACTTGCAATAGTACCGTCCTTTATGATATTTACCGATACGCCGGGGTCAAGATACCCGAGCATATCTAAATCAATATCGATCAGAGTGTCTATTTTAATAATGTCCTTCTGTCCGTTTTTTGAACTGGGGGCATTCTTTATGATAGCAACAGTGCAGTTGAGCTTATCAAGCCCTAATTTCTGATAGAGCAGCATACTCTTGCCGGAAGTAATGTGATCTATGACAATACCGTTATTAATAGAATCTATAACCATTTACTCCACCCCCAAAAGCATAAGAATTAAAGCCATACGCATATATTTGCCGTTAAGAACCTGTTTGAAATAGCAGGCACGTTTATCGTTATCAACAGCTACGGAAATTTCGTTTACTCTCGGCAGAGGGTGCATAACAGCAAGATCGTCTTTTGCCGTTTCGAGTTTGTCGGGAGTAAGAATATAGCTGTCTTTCAAGCGGATATAATCCTGCTCGTTAAAAAATCTTTCTCTCTGTACTCGTGTCATGTAAAGAATATCAAGCTCGGGCATTGCACCGATAAGATCGGTAGTTTCGACGTAGGGGATATTTTTTTTCTTTAATACGTTGTTAACTACATATTCGGGCAGCTTTAGTTCTTCCGGTGAGATAAGTATAAACTTAATACCGCTGTATCTTGAAAGAGCGTTGATAAGGGAATGAACTGTTCTGCCAAATTTCAAGTCACCGCATAAACCGACTGTAAGAT
The DNA here is from genome assembly GCA_902761345.1 of uncultured Ruminococcus sp. GTDB lineage: Bacteria > Bacillota > Clostridia > Oscillospirales > Acutalibacteraceae > RUG592. The sequence continues at coordinate 17,596 of CACWKD010000009.1, forward strand.
TATCAAATCCGCCTTTTTCACGATAAATAGTAAGCAGATCTGCAAGCGTTTGTGTAGGGTGGTTGTGTCCGCCGTCGCCTGCATTGATTATAGGAACACTCGCCGCCATAGACGCAACCATAGGAGCGCCTTCTTTAGGGTGACGCATAGCGATAATATCTGCATAGCATGAAACAGTCTTAACAGTATCGGAAACGCTTTCACCTTTAGCTGCGGAAGAATTGTTAGCAGCCGAGAAACCAATAACATTACCTCCAAGCTCATACATAGCCGCCTCAAAGCTTAAACGTGTGCGTGTAGACGGTTCAAAGAAAAGAGTAGCAAGCTTTTTTCTTTTACACTTTTCGGCATATTTGTCGGGATTATCTATAATATCGCACGCAGTTTTGATCAAGCTGTCAATTTCCTGAGTGGATAAATCGAGAATATCAATAATACTTCTCATTATGCTTCACCTATCCAGCTTTCATCGGACGGGTTGTTGCGGAATTTGATTAACTTTTCTTTATCTTCGGGCTTGATATATCCCTGTTCTGCTGCAACATCTGCAATAACGTCAAGATTAGTAAGGCTGATATTTTTAACATTAGCTGCATTAAGTCTATCGATACCCTTCTGCATACCGTATGTAAAGATACTTGCGATACCGAGAACCTCAGCGCCTGCCTCACGAAGTGCGTTTACAACCTCGATAACACTGCCGCCTGTTGAGATAAGATCCTCTATTACAACAACCTTTTGACCCTTTTCGAGTTTACCCTCGATCTGATTACCTCTGCCGTGATCCTTAGCGCCCGAGCGAACATAACCCATAGGAAGATTGAGGATAGTAGCAGTAATAGCCGCATGAGCGATACCTGCCGTGCTCGTACCCATAAGAACCTCACACTCCGGGTAATTTTCTTCAACAACTCTTGCGAGAGCATTTTCTACATCATCTCTGACTCTCGGTGCAGAGAGTGTAAGTCTGTTATCGCAGTAGATAGGACTTTTAATACCGCTTGCCCAAGTAAACGGCTCTTGCGGTCTTAAAAAAACAGCGTTAATAGACAGCAGGTCTTTAGCAATAATTCTCTCCATAGTAAAAACTCCTTTTAATAAAAATTTTTCCAGATTATCAACAGTATCTATGATATAATCCGCCTTATACTCCTGTGCTTCCTGCAAATTGCCGTAACCGTAGAGAATATAAGCACATTTTACACCTATCTCGTTTGCTCCGAGTACATCGTGTTTTCTGTCGCCTATCATAATTACTTGCGAAAGGTCATCAGCTCCTGCTTTGTCGAGAGCGTATTTGATAACTTTAGCTTTAGTGTTTCTTTCTTCGTCAAGAGTACTGCCTGCAATAACGTCAAAATACTCCGAAACACCAAAATTTTCTATTATTCTTACAGCGAATACCTCCGGTTTAGACGTGGCAAGTATAACTTTTTTTCCATGTGCTTTAAGCCTGCGAAGAAGATTTTTGATACCGTCGTAGATTTTAGCTTCATTAATACCCTTATCGGTATAATATTCACGGTACAGTTTTATTCCTGTTTCTATCTGTTCGGTGTTAAAGCCGTAAAATTCTTTAAAAGATGATGATAGGGGAGGGCCTATGAACTTTTTAAGCTCCGATTTATCCGAAACCTCAAAGCCCATATGACACAAAGCGTAGTAAACGGAATTTGTAACACCCTCTGCCGAATCGGCAACTGTACCGTCGAGGTCAAACAAAATGTAGTTAAACATACAGATTAACCCACAAATTCAGCAACACAGCGTCTGTAAGCTGCAACAGGGTCGTCAGCCTGAGTAATGGGACGTCCGACAACGATATAATCAGAGCCTATTTCACGAGCTTTTGCAGGAGTAGTTACACGAACCTGATCTCCGATATCTCCGTCTGCAAAGCGAACTCCGGGAGTGACAGTAACAAAATCATCACCGCAGATATTGTGAACCTTAGCAGCTTCAAGAGGCGAGCAAACAACACCGTCAAGACCTGCTTTTTTAGCGTTTAAAGCATAGTGCATAACAACTTCGTCAATAGGCTTGTTAATGAGTAATTCTTCGTTCATACGTTCTTCGCTTGTAGAAGTAAGCTGAGTAACGGCGATAAGTATCGGGCGAGTACCGTCCTCTCTTGTAAGACCCTTAATAGCAGCTTCCATCATAGCAATAGTACCTGCTGCGTGGAGATTACACATATCAACATCGAGTTTTGACAATACATTCATAGCTTTCATAACGGTGTTGGGAATATCGTGCAGTTTGAGGTCGAGGAAGATTTTATGTCCCATAGCTTTTATTTCTTTAACGATCTCGGGACCTGCCGCATAAAAAAGCTCCATACCAATTTTTACAAATGGTTTTTCGTCTGTAAATTTTGAGAGGAAATTAATAACCTCGTCTTTGCTGCTGAAATCGCAGGCAATAATAACATCACGTCCCATTAGTGTGAACCTCCTATAATATCTGAAAGATTTTCTATATTATACTGCTTCATAACACGAGGCAGTTCTTCGATAATGTTTTTGCACGCGCAAGGGTCTACAAGATTGGCAGCGCCCACCTGTACGGCAGTCGCACCTGCGAGCATCATTTCGATAACGTCACGAGCCGTTGAAACGCCGCCCATACCGATTATCGGAATAGATACAGCTTCATAAACCTGATATACCATTCTTACTGCAACAGGGAATACCGCAGGACCCGAGAAGCCGCCCATTTTGTTTGCGATAACAGGTTTTCTTGTTTTGAGATCTATTCTCATACCGAGCAGTGTGTTGATAAGGCTGATACCGTCCGCGCCGCCCTCCTCGCATGCCTTTGCGATCGAGACTATGTCTGTGACGTTAGGGCTGAGCTTGATATATACAGGCTTAGTTGTAACAGCCTTGACAGCTTTTGTGACCTCGTATGCGGATTCGGGAGTTGTACCGAAACTCATACCGCCGTTGTGAACATTAGGGCAGCTGATGTTTACCTCAATTAAACCGACCTGTTCCTGAGAGTTGATTTTTTCGCAGGAATATGCGTAATCTTCGATAGAGAAACCGCTGATGTTTGCTATTATCGGCTTAGAGTAAACTTTTGCAAGCTTAGGTAGCTCCTCGCTTATAACCTTTTCAACACCCGGGTTTTGCAGACCGACCGAGTTTATAAGACCTTGTGTACACTCCGCTATGCGTGGAGTAGGGTTGCCGAAACGAGCGTCTTTTGTAGTTCCTTTGCAGGAAATAGAACCGAGTATGTTGATGTCATAGATGTCTGCAAATTCGTATCCGAAGCCGAAAGTACCGCTGGCAGGAATGACAGGATTATCAAGCGTAAGACCGCTAAGCGAAACCTTTGTGTTTACCATACTATCTCCTCCTTTTCAAGCACAGGACCGTCTTTACAGATACGTTTGTTTCCGTATTTTGTTTTGCATGTGCAGCCCATACAAGCACCGAAACCACAGCCCATTCTTTCCTCAAAGCTGAATTGACCGCTTGTATTTGTTGCAGCGTAAACAGCCTTAAACATAGGCATAGGGCCGCAGGTGTAAAAATATGAGTATTTCCCAACAAGAGGGAAAGCGTCGGTTACAAATCCTTTTGTACCGTATGTTCCGTCGACAGTAGTTATAAACACATCTGCACCGAGTTTTTTGAAAGACTTCTCAAAGAAAACTTCGTCCTGAGAATTAAACCCGAGTATTACAGCAGGCTTAGCGCCTTGTTCGATAAGCTTTTTGCAGAGATTATAGAGAGGGGGAACACCCACACCTCCACCAATAAGCAAAGGTCTGTCACCGGCTTTTGATAGATCGTATCCGTTTCCGAGACCTACTAAAACATCAAGGTTATGATATGCCTCGAAACGGCTCATCATTTCGGTACCTTGACCGACAACCTTGTAGATAATAGTAATGGTGTTTTCATCGTAATCGCAGATAGAGATAGGTCTGCGAAGATAAAAGCCGTCAAGCTTTATATTGATAAATTGACCGGGTGCGGTTATAACACTTGTGTCGCCGCCGATTATCATTTTATACACATCTTTGGCAATTTTAATGTTTGATAAAACAGAGTAGATACCTTGATACATAATTACCTCCGTTGATTAATTATTCAAGAGAACTAATAATAGTTTCTTCTGTTTCATAAATATCTTCTTTCAGTAGTTGTTCTACATCATTTCTGAAGTCGTCCATAGTTTTGTTGTGGAGAATAAACCAATGATCGGGATCGTCATGCTTTGTTCCTATACCCATTTGACCGGCTTCGTAATGACTGATGATGTTTTCTACATCGAAATCATAGATGTAAGTAAGATAAGCAGCATAAACAGTAGCATTTTCCCAAATCTTATCGAAATACTCCTGCTGTTCTTTAGGATCGTAGTTTGTAATGTTCCAATCCTCATCATACTCAAATCCTGCAGGTTCGCAAATTTCAAAGTCAATTCTCGTTTCATTGACTGGGATACCTGCGTGCCAGGCAGTTTGTTCAAAAGGGAGATACTGATAAACACCATCATCGTCAAGAAATGCATGAACACACGCAGGAGTACCGGCTTTATTCCACATAGAATACCACTCATCAGCCTTTATACCCGGTTCTGCAGTTGAGTGTACAACCAATCCGTAAATGTAATCAAAGTCGTAAGATTCACTGTAACAGTCATTATAGATCATTATTTCTTTAGTGCTTTTTAGCGTATGATCTCCGACATGGATAATTTTTTCGGTTTTATTATTAACAACAGTAACGTCACATTCTGCTGTCAAACCGTTTGAAGCCGTAACTACAACGTGATCTGTTCCGAGATGATACCCCTTTACAAGACCGCTTGCATAGGAAACTTCAAGCACCGGTTCGCCTGTTCCGTCATCGGATATTACACCGCCGAATTCATATGTGTAAGTAAGTCCCTTATCGCTGCCGTTGATAACCTTGGGATCAAGAGAAGTTCTGTCACCGCAGTTAATGGTGATTTGCGAGGGGAGATATAGCATAGGTACGTTAATATTTATTGTTTTTCTAAGGATAAGCAAAGCATCGACATTAGTAACCTTTCCATCATCATTATAATCGGCAGAAGTTTTTTGTTTATCTTGAAGCTTAGCAAGACCGATTGCGTATCTCTGTACAATGAGTGCGTCTGCCGAGCTGACCTTACCGTCACCGTTTACATCTCCTTTTAATTCAACAGCAAATGCAGGGAGAATTGAAGATGATAGAATTAGTGCTGCAGAAAGTATAGCCGCAAGATTTCTTTTCATAAAAGTGTATCCTTTCCCGATAGCAGTATTTTTGAATGATCATTATTGAATGATTTAATTACCAAATGTCAATAGTTGGAGCAAATACCTCGGTTCCATCGTGTGCAGTTGTAATGATTTTTATAACCGATGGTATAACGCTTTTACCCTTATATTTTATGTCGCATTTGTAGCCCGATACACGCTTGTTTATGAGAAGATCTTCAACTATGTTATCAATACTGTCTTTTACATCGGATACTCCTATCGGAACATACACTATGTTTGCGGCAGTTTCTTTTCCGCCGAAACGCAAAGGCATTAAATGCAGCGGTTCAAGCTGGTTTTTATTTGACATTGCGACAGCCTTTTCTATGCTGTCAATATCGGAAAAATCAGGCTTATAACCCTCATTTTTATTATTGTCGGATAATTTCATTGATTAACACCTCGTTAATATTTAGCATTATCCAACCAAAGGCGATTATAAACAGTCTTTGGTTGGATAAAAGTTTTTACATATCAATAGTAGAAATACAAAGTGTAGTTTCTTCGAGTACGTCAAGCAAAGCTCTTACAGTATCGAGAGCTGTAAAGATAGCAACATTATTTTCGACAGCCCAGCGTCTTATACGGTAGCCGTCATGGCTGTTTTCGTGGTAAATATCCTTAGTGTTGATGACATAGCTGATGTAACCCGATTGGAACGATGAGAAAATATCATCGTTTTCATCAAGCTTTTGTCTGACCCTTGTCCTTATGCCGTGGTTTTTAAGGAACTGAGCAGTACCTTCGGTAGCCTCAATGTTAAATCCGAGGTTATAGAAACGTCTGATAAGCGGAAGTGCTTCCTCTTTATCAACATCGGCAATTGTAGCAAATACCGTACCGTAGTTTACCATTTTTGTGCCTGATGACTGTAAAGCCTTGTAAAGGGCTCTTGTAAGAGTGTTGTCATATCCGATAGCCTCGCCTGTGGATTTCATTTCAGGGGAGAGGTAAGCATCAAGACCGCTGAGTTTAGAGAACGAGAAAGCAGGTGCTTTAACGTACCAGCGTTCCTTTTCCTTAGGATAAACAACATCAATACCCTGCTCCTTTAAGCTTTTGCCGAGAATAGCAAGAGTAGCAATATCGGCAAGAGAATAACCCGTAGCTTTTGAGAGGAAAGGAACAGTTCTTGATGAGCGGGGATTTACCTCGATAACATAGACATCGTTGTTTCTGTCTACGATAAACTGAATATTATAAAGACCTACGATACCGATACCAAGACCAAGCTTAACAGTATAGTCGATGATAACGTCTTTAACCTCTTGCGGAATAGTGAAAGACGGATAAACGCTGATAGAGTCACCGGAGTGAATACCTGTTCTTTCAACGTGTTCCATAAGACCGGGGATAAATACATCTTTACCGTCGCATACAGCGTCAACCTCGCACTCCTTGCCGACAATATACTTATCAACAAGCACGGGTTTATCCTCGTCAACCTCAACGGCTGTTTTAAGGTAATGTCTGAGCATATTTTCGTTTGCGACTATCTGCATAGCACGGCCTCCGAGAACATAACTCGGGCGAACGAGTACGGGATAACCGATTTCAGCAGCGGCTTTAACACCGTCCTCGATGTTTGTAACAGCCTGACCCTTTGGCTGAGGAATTTTAAGCTCCTCCATTATTTTTTCAAACGAATCACGGTTTTCAGCCTTTTCGATAGCAGCAACGTCTGTACCTATTATCTTAACTCCTCTTTTCATAAGAGGTTCGGCAAGGTTGATAGCAGTCTGACCGCCGAGAGAAGCGATAACACCCTCGGGCTTTTCGAGTTCGATAATGTTCATAACGTCCTCAACCGTGAGAGGTTCAAAGTAAAGCTTGTCGCTTGTTGTGTAGTCGGTCGATACGGTTTCGGGATTGTTGTTAATGATGATAGCCTCATAGCCGTTGTTTTTGATAGTAGCAACAGCGTGTACAGTTGAGTAGTCAAACTCAACGCCCTGACCGATACGGATAGGACCTGAACCCAAAACGATAATTTTCTTTCTGTCACTTACGATAGACTCATTTTCCTGCTCGTAAGTTGAGTAGAAATAGGGGATATAGGACTCAAACTCGGACGCACAAGTATCGATCATTTTGTAAACAGGGAACATACCGAGTTTCTTTCTAAGATAGTAAATATCGTCCTCTGTTGTTTTCCAGAGTTTTGCGATATATTTATCGGAGAAGCCCATTCTCTTTGCACGGTAAAGAGCGTCTGTATCGTTTTTATTATCCGCAACGATACGCTCAAACTCAACGATATTTTTGATTTTCTCCAGGAAGAACATATCTATTTTAGTAATGTTAAATATTTCTCTCAGATCAATTCCGTTCCATATAAGCTCGGCAATAGCATATATTCTGTCATCAGTACCTTTGCGGATATAGTCGAGAAGATCATGGTTAGACATATCGTTAAACTTAGGCTTGTAAAGATGATAAACGCCGATTTCAAGCGAACGAACAGCTTTAAGCAGGCTTTCCTCAAAAGTTCTGCCGATACTCATAACCTCGCCTGTTGCTTTCATCTGAGTACCGAGTACATTTGACGCATCGGAGAACTTGTCGAAAGGAAATCTCGGCATTTTAGTAACAACATAGTCAAGAGTAGGTTCAAAGCTTGCGGGAGTGTTTGCGATCTGAATTTCATCGAGTGTCATTCCGACAGCTATTTTAGCCGATACTCTTGCGATAGGATAACCGCTTGCCTTTGAAGCGAGTGCGGACGAACGTGAAACTCTGGGGTTTACTTCGATAAGATAATAGTCAAAAGATACGGGATCGAGAGCAAACTGTACGTTGCAGCCGCCTTCAATTTTGAGTGCACGAATAATTTTCAGAGCCGAGTCGCGCAGCATATGATATTCTTTGTTTGTAAGTGTCTGGCTGGGCGCTACAACGATAGAGTCACCTGTATGAATACCGACAGGATCGAGATTTTCCATATTACAGATAGTAATAGCAGTATCGTTTGCATCTCTGATTACTTCGTACTCTATTTCTTTGAAGCCCTTAACGCTTTTCTCTACAAGAACCTGATGAACAGGGGAGAGTTTGAGGGCATTCTTCATAATTTCAACAAGCTCTTCTGCGTTATTTACAAAACCGCCGCCTGTTCCGCCTAAAGTAAACGCAGGACGCAGTACAACAGGGTATCCGATCTCCTCTGCAGCTTTAAGACCCTCTTCAATAGAGTGCGTGATAATTGACGGAAGAACAGGCTCGCCGATTTCCTCGCACAGCTCTTTAAAGAGTTCTCTGTCCTCGGCACGTTCGATACTTTCAACCTTAGTACCGAGCAGTTCAACCTGACACTCTTCAAGAACACCTTTTTTAGCAAGCTTCATTGCAAGGTTAAGACCTGTCTGTCCTCCGATACCGGGTACAATAGCGTCGGGACGTTCATATCTGAGGATTTTAGCCATATATTCAAGGGTAAGAGGCTCCATGTAAACTTTATCCGCAACAACAGTATCAGTCATAATGGTAGCAGGGTTGGAGTTACATAGAATTACCTGATAACCTTCCTCACGCAAAGCAAGGCAAGCCTGAGTACCTGCATAGTCAAATTCTGCTGCCTGACCTATAACGATAGGACCCGAGCCTATAACCAAAACTTTTTTAATATCACTTCTTTTAGCCATATTATTTGCCCTCCTTCATGAAACCGATGAACTTGTTAAACAGGTATGAGCTGTCCTGCGGACCGGGTGCGCTTTCAGGGTGATACTGAACGCTGAACACCTTATCCTTTTCGCACGAAACTCCCTCGACAGTGTTGTCAAGAATGTTAATGTGAGTAACGGTGAGATCAGTATTCTTAACGCTTTCGGTATCAACAGCATAATTGTGGTTCTGGCTGGTTATTTCGATTTTACCTGTTTCGAGGTTTTTAACGGGGTGGTTTCCGCCTCTGTGTCCGAACTTGAGTTTGTATGTTTTAGCGCCGTAAGCAAGATTAATAAGCTGATGACCAAGACAAATTCCAAATATCGGGTATTTGCCCCTGAGAGCTTTTACAAGCTCGATAGTTTCGGGAACGTCCTCGGGGTTTCCGGGACCGTTTGAGAAAAATACGCCGTCGGGATTAAGCTTTTCGATTTCCTCAGCCTTTGTATTGTAAGGTACGACCGTAACATTACAGCCGAGTTTGTTAAGGCTTCTTATGATGTTCAGTTTAATTCCGCAGTCAACAGCTACGACTTCAAGCTTTGGGTGTGCTGTACGTGAATACCATTTTTTCTTACAGCTAACCTTTGAAACAGCGTCAGTAGGAACATCTGTTGTGCGAAGAATATCCATACAATCCTTAATTGGCTTGTCAGCGTCCGTGATAAGAACTTTGCAGCAGCCGTTATCTCTGATTTTTCTTGTAAGAAGTCTTGTATCAATGCCGGATATTCCGGGAATTTCATAATCTTCAAGGATCTCATCGAGTGTTTTTGTATATCTGAAATTAGACGGTACATTGTTGTACTCTCTGACAATAAGACCGCCGATAGTAGGCGTTTTAGTTTCAAAATCGTCGTCTGCAATACCATAGTTGCCGATAAGCGGATATGTCATAACAACCATTTGATAAGTATATGAAGGATCTGATACGATTTCCTGATAACCTACCATAGAAGTATTAAATACAAGCTCGCATACCTTATCGCAGTTATGACCAAAGCCTGTACCAAAGAAAACGCTTCCGTCCTCCAAAACGATTTTTCTGTTGTTTATTGTTTCCATATTATTTCCCCCTTAACCATTGTCATTACGCACTTGCCGTAAACCTCCATTCCTTCAAAAGGAGTTGCACGTCCCATAGAAAGGAAATCATCAGGGTTTACTGTATATTTATCATCAAGGTTCCATACGCATAGATTTGCGGGAAGTCCCTCTTTTATCTCGTTGTTTATTCCAAATCGTTTGCCGGGATTTACGCTCATAAGCTCTATGAGTTTTTCCGTAGAAATGACATTTTTCTTAACAAGATTGGTATATAGCACAGGGAACGCCGTTTCCAGTCCGACAACACCCATAAGGCTCTTTTCAAGACCTCTTGATTTTTCTTCTTTACTGTGGGGAGCATGATCGGTAGCGATCATATCGATAGTACCGTCTTTGATCCCCTCGATAAGAGCCTCCCTGTCCTCTTCACTTCTGATAGGAGGGTTCATTTTAAATCTGCCGTCCTCTTGCAGCATACTGTCATTAAAGACAAGGTAATGCGGCCCTGTTTCACAGGTAATGTTAACACTGTTTTTCTTAGCTTGTCTGATAAGCTCAACGCTTTCTTTGGTAGAAATATGACAAACATGGTATTTACAGCCGCTGATCCTTGCAAGCTCTATATCACGTTTGATCTGACCCCATTCACTCTCCGAGCAAATGCCCTTGTGACCGTGTTTTTTTGCGTAATCGCCGTCATGTATATATCCACCTTTAAGAAGTTCGTTTACTTCACAGTGGGCGGCAATAATTTTGTCCAGTGATTTAGCTTTTTTCATAGCCTCCAGCATCATTTCATCACTCTGTACGCCCCTGCCGTCGTCCGAGAAAGCAATAACATAATTATTAATGCCCTCCATGTCGGAGAGAGTTTTTCCCTCTTCATTTACGGTAATAGAGCCGTAAGGGTGAACGCCGATACAAGCGTCCTTTTTTATAATGTCCGTCTGTATTTTAATATGTTCAACACTATCGGGAACAGGATTAAGATTAGGCATTGAACAAATATCGGTATAGCCTCCGTGTGCTCCTGCGAGCGATCCTGTTTTAATTGTTTCTTTGTACGAAAAACCCGGTTCTCTTAGATGTACGTGAACATCAATAAAACCGGGAAAAATGAAACAATTATTAAGATCAATAACGTCACAATCAGCAGTAAGGCCGGTACCAACAGAAACAATTTGCCCGTCACAAATAAGAATATCTTTTTTGCTAATTGCACAATTGTGAAAAACCATAGCATTCTTCAGCAAATAGTTCATCTTGGAAAACCCCTTTGCAAATTACATACGAGAAACGAAAACTCCGTAATTCTCTCAGAATATTCTATCATTTTAGTCACAGCTTGTCAAGCTACAAAATTATTAAAAAACGAATAAATATACAAAATTATGAATAAAATTCGTTTAAACGAGTATAATTATCCATTGAATAATAATCTGATTAACAGAAATACTATAATTGCATAATACAGCAAAAGGAGGTGGAATGTATGTTTCCGAATGAGAATATAAGACCGCAGGAGGAGAGAAGACGAACGATAAAATATTCCGACAAGGTACAGCCCGATGAATACACAGACAATGTTCTCAAATGCGGCCCTGTAAATCAAACGCTGATGTCAGCCGAGCGTTTCAAGACTGATGAAAAGACGAAAGCGTCAATTCCGAGCGATACAGCGGTAGAAAATATGCGTGATTGGAGTATAGAGAAAAAGGTTTAATTTGTACTCTTATAGAAAACCGTTTTTTCACCGTATCTGTCCAGTGTAAGAGATGTACCGGTGAGATCATACGGAAAAACAAACTCTGTTTCAAGGTTGTTGTCAATAATAAGGATATTATTATCCGAAAAAATGCAAAGACCCTCGATAATGCAGTTCTCATCATAGCTGTTTATGGTAAGGACTGCATTTTCTCCGTTAAATATTAGCTTTGCATAAGTATCCTCGCCTTTTGTAACCCACTCGTACGCTCGGATTTCATCTTGCTCACTGTTCATTTTCTCTGTACACGCACCTAAAAAAACAATAGTCGATGAAACCAATATCATAATAAAACTTCTAAACCTATTCATAGCGATCTCCTTTTTATACACTTATTAATAGATGTATGCTTCTTCATAAATTAGTATGAATGAGGATACAGAAAATTTATATCTTTATATATTGCCCGAAACGATAAAATATGTTATAATAAATGAAATGTGTATATTTGGAGAAGAATATGGTGGTATTAGGAATAGATCCCGGTTATGCGATAGTTGGGTTCGGAGCAATAGAATTTTATAATTACAAGTATCATACACTTGGATATGGGGCGATATTGACGCAGCCGACGCAGAGTTTTGACGAGCGGTTGGAAAAGATATTCAACGAGATGAATACTATTATAGAAAAAAGCAAGCCTGATGTTATAGCAATAGAAAAGCTGTATTTTCAGAATAATCAAAAAACAGCGATAGACGTTGCACAAGCAAGGGGTGTAATACTACTGTCTGCAAAGCTAAAGGCAATACCGATATTTGAATATACGCCTTTACAAGTAAAAAGTGCAGTAACAGGCTACGGAAAAGCTAAAAAAGAGCAGGTAATGGAAATGACAAAAAGATTGTTAAAGCTTGAGAAAATGCCAAAATATGATGATACGGCAGACGCACTTGCGATAGCCATTTGCCATACACAGGCAAACGGATCTCCCATGAGAGAATTTTTAAGCAGAAAGGGAATTTGATTAATGATATACAGTTTAAGAGGAACTCTTATCTACGAAATGCAGGGATATGTTGTTATCGAGTGCGGTGGAGTAGGGTATAAATGCAATACATCTTTATCAACGCTCAGACAAATGCCTAAAATCGGCAGTGAAGTCACATTGTTTACATATATGGCTGTTCGTGAGGACGCAGTGGAACTGTTCGGTTTTTCAACATCGCAGGAACTCGAATGTTTTAAGATACTTACAGGAGTAAGCGGAGTTGGCTCAAAGGTTGGTATTGCTATACTGTCCGAATTTTCACCCGAACAGGTTGCGGTTTGCATAGCCTCATCGGACGCAAAAACACTCACTAAAGCCTCAGGAGTAGGAAATAAGCTTGCGCAGAGAATAATCCTCGAACTTAAAGATAAAATGAAAAAGCTCGGGGTAACAACATCTGTATCGGAAATATCAAAAGCGACCGCCTCATCGGTATCGGTGGGGAATATTGCGTCAGCGTGCGAGGCTCTTGCCGTACTTGGATACACCTCAGATGATGTAATGCCGATACTGTCAGGGTTTGACCCGACTTTAAAGGTGGAAGAGCTGATACATAAAACGCTGGTTGAAATAGGAAAGAAATAGGAGGGATTTTCTTGCAGGAAATGGATTTTGAAGATAGAATAATGTCTGCCGAGGAGATACCCGAAGATACGTTAAGCTCAGATAATCCGCTCAGACCAAAAACGCTTGATGAATACATAGGACAGGAAAAGGTAAAGGAAAATCTGAAGATTTTTATTGAAGCTGCAAAGAAACGAGGAGAAATACTCGATCACGTTTTGCTGTACGGACCGCCCGGACTTGGCAAAACAACACTTTCATCTATAATAGCAAACGAAATGAATGTAAACCTGAGAATAACATCAGGTCCTGCAATAGAAAAGCCCGGAGATCTTGCGGCTTTGCTTACGAACCTGAGTTCGGGAGATGTGCTGTTTATTGATGAGATACATCGAATTTCCAGAGCGGTAGAGGAAGTTCTCTATCCGTCTATGGAGGATTTTGCTATTGATATTATTACGGGAAAAGGTCAAATGGCGGCTTCGTATCACTTGCCTCTGCCGAAGTTTACGTTAGTGGGAGCAACAACAAGGGCAGGACAGCTTACAGCGCCGCTGAGGGATCGTTTTGGAGTAGTGTTAAGACTTGAACTCTATACGCCTGAAGAACTTGCGCAGATAGTTACAAGAAGCGCAGGTATCTTGAATATAGAAATAGAAGATGACGGAGCATTGGAGATCGCCTCACGCTCAAGGGGAACTCCGAGAATTGCAAACCGACTTTTAAAACGTGTGCGTGATTTTGCGCAGGTAATGAGCGACGGAGTTATTACTTGCGATATAGCAAGGATAGCTTTGGATAAGCTTGAAATTGATGAATTGGGGTTAGATGCAAACGACAGACGAATGTTGGAGGCGATAATCAAGTTTTACAACGGAGGGCCTGTTGGACTTGAAACCCTTGCAGCCGCAATAGGAGAAGAGGCGGTTACAATTGAAGATGTATACGAACCGTATCTTATGCAGATCGGATTTTTAAGCAGAACACCGAGAGGCAGGTGTGTTACTTTTGCGGCATGTCAGCATTTGGATATGACGCCGCCTAACGGAGTAATGCCCGGAAGTCCTACTTTATTTTAAGATTATATATAAGGAGTTTTATTATGGGAAGATTATTTGGCACAGACGGAGCAAGAGGAGTTGCAAATTCCGAACTCACTTGCGAATTGGCTATGAATATAGGAAGAGCCGCAGCAATGGTTCTTCTTGATAATGACGATACGAATGAAAAGCCGACTATATTAATAGGAAAAGACACGAGATTATCATCAGATATGCTGGAGGGTGCGTTAACAGCAGGATTGTGTTCTGTCGGAGCAAATGTTTTGCATTTGGGTACAGTTCCGACGCCTGCCGTGGCATATCTTGTAAAAAAGTATAATGCGAATGCAGGCGTAATGATATCCGCATCTCATAATCCTCATGAGTTTAACGGAATAAAGATTTTTAATTCGGACGGCTATAAACTCCCCGACGCACTTGAAGATAAGATAGAGTCGATAGTTCTTGACAGATCAGAGCCGTTTGCCGTACCTGTCGGAAAGGCTTTGGGCTGTGTGAAAACAGCGCCTGATGCAATAGACGAATATATAGATCATATAGCAGGCAGTATTGAGGGATCTCTCAGCGGTGTAAAGGTTGCAGTTGATTGTTCAAACGGTTCGGCAAGTGCAACGGCAAGAAAACTGTTTACAAAACTGGGTGCAGACTTTATTATAATAAACGATACTCCCGACGGTATTAATATAAATGAAAAGTGCGGTTCAACTCATATTGAGGGGCTTTCCGAGTTTGTAAAAGCACATAATATGGATTGCGGAGTAGCCTTTGACGGAGATGCAGACAGATGTTTGGCAGTTGATGAAAACGGCGAGCTTGTAGACGGAGATTTTCTTATAGCTATATGTGCAAAGGCGTTAAAAGACGCAGGAAAGCTCAGTCATAATACAGTTGTCGGAACAGTAATGACAAATATGGGATTTAATAAATTCTGCGAAGAGAATGATATGAAATTTGTTTCCACTTCTGTTGGTGATAGATATGTGCTTGAAAATATGCTGGAGAATGATTATAATATTGGCGGCGAGCAGTCGGGTCATATTATTTTTCTTGACTACGGCACAACAGGCGACGGACAGCTTACATCTGTACAGCTTTTAAGTATTATGAAAAAGACAGAAAAAACTCTGTCCGAGCTTGCAGGAATTATGAAGAGATATCCTCAGGTTTTGATAAATGTAAAGGTTGCAACGGAGAAGAAAGACAAATACTTCACCGATAAAACGATTAAAGCCGAGGTAGACAAGATAAAAGAACAGCTCAAAAACAGGGGCAGAATACTCGTAAGACCTTCGGGTACAGAGCCGCTTATTAGAGTAATGCTTGAGGGCGAGGATTATATGGAAATCTCGGAGCTTGCAAATATTGTTGCAGACCTTATTCGTGACAGACTTTCTTAATAAACGGAGTTCATTATGAGAGAAGCAATATGGAAAGAATATGAACTGATAGACACTTCAAACGGCGAAAGGCTGGAAAGGTGGGGCGATAAGATACTTATTCGTCCCGATCCGCAGATAATATGGAATACAGAGAAAACAAACCCATTGTGGAAAAATGCTCATGCAAGGTATCACCGCTCAAAAACAGGCGGCGGCAGTTGGGAAGTATATAAAAAACTTCCGCAGGTGTGGAATGTTGCCTACAAAGATATAGTGTTTGGTGTAAAACCCATGGGATTTAAGCATACAGGTATTTTTCCCGAGCAGGCAGCCAACTGGGATTTTGTTATGGATAAGATAAAGAATTCGGGCAGACAGCTTAATGTGCTGAATCTTTTTGCGTATACAGGCGGTGCAACATTGGCGTGTCTGAAAGCAGGAGCAAAGGTATGTCATGTCGACGCCTCAAAAGGTATGGTACAGTGGGCAAAGGAAAATGCTGTGTTGTCGTCTGTTGTGGATCGTCCCGTTAGGTGGATAGTAGACGATTGTTTGAAGTTCGTTCAGAGAGAGATACGCAGAGGCAACAGGTACGACGGAATAATTATGGATCCTCCGTCGTACGGCAGAGGTCCGAGCGGAGAAGTGTGGAAGTTAGAGGAACAGCTCTTTCCTCTGATAATACAGTGTCGGCAGCTCCTTGATGAAAATTCGGTATTTTTTATACTTAATTCCTATACAACAGGGCTTTCACCGAGCGTAATGAAGTATATGCTTGGGGTAACGCTTCAAAAGGAGCTTGGCGGAAACGTATCTGCCGATGAAATAGGACTTAAAGCGACAGATACAGGTCTTGTTCTGCCCTGCGGTTCAACCGCGATTTGGGAAAAATAGTTTTAAGAGTTGATAAAAATGCATTTTATAGATGTCGATAATGTAGTTTTCAGTTATGAAAACGAAGACGAGAATAATACAAGCGTATTAAAAGAGCTTTCTCTAAAGGTAGAGAAAGGTGAATTTATAGCATTACTCGGGCATAACGGTTCGGGTAAATCTACGCTTGCAAAGATGTTTAACGGCATACTTCTGCCCGACAGCGGCACGGTGTCGGTGTGTGGAATGACTACAAAAGAGGACGATAATCTTCTTGAAATAAGACGTAAGATAGGGCTTGTTCTGCAAAATCCCGATAACCAGCTTGTTGCAAGTATTGTAGAAGAAGACGTGGCATTCGGGCCCGAAAACCTTGGGATAGACCCAAAAGAAATACGCATACGAGTTGATAACGCTTTAAAAGCAGTTGATATGTACGAGTATAGAGGTCACGCCTCATACAAGCTTTCAGGCGGACAGAAACAGCGTGTAGCGATTGCGGGAATAATTGCAATGGAGCCTGATTGTATTGTCCTTGACGAGCCTACTGCAATGTTAGATCCGCAAGGCAGACAGGAAGTAATGGATACAATAGTAAAGCTTAATAAAGAAAAGAATATAACTATAATTCTGATTACACATTATATGGACGAAGCTGCGCTTGCGGACAGGCTTGTTGTTCTTGATGACGGAAAAATACTTACCGAGGGAACACCGAGAAATGTTTTTTCACAGATAGAATTGCTCAGACGTCACAAGCTTGACGTACCGCAGTCTACGCAGCTTGCACACAGACTTAATTCATGCGGTTTTAAAATAAAGGAATACCCTTTAAATGCCGATGAGTGTGCGACGAGGATACTGGAACAGCTGAATAGCACAGTTTAATGTTTAGAGGGAAGCATAATGTCATTATTGGAAATAAAGAATTTATCGTTTACATACGGTGTGGGAACTGCCTTTGAAAAGGAAGCGGTCAAGGACGTATCATTAAATATAGAAAAAGGCGATTTTATAGGAATAATAGGTCATACAGGATCGGGAAAATCGACCTTTATACAAATGCTTAACGGACTTATCAAGCCGACAAAAGGGCAGGTATTGCTTGATGATACAGATATTTGGAAAGACCCTAAAAAGATACGCAGGGTACGTTTTCGTGTAGGAATGGTTTTTCAATATCCCGAGTATCAATTGTTTGAAGAAACCGCAGAAAAGGATATAGCGTACGGGCCTAAAAATATGGGGCTGAGTGACGAGGAAGTAAAGGAAAGGGTTTATCATGCCGCAAAATTTGTTGGATTGAAGCCTGAGCTTTTGAAAAAATCCCCCTTTGAGTTATCGGGCGGAGAGAAAAGACGAGTGGCGATAGCAGGTGTTATAGCAATGGAGCCTGATATACTTATTTTGGATGAGCCTACCGCAGGACTTGACCCAAACGGCAGGGATATACTTCTTTCACAAATATCCTCCTATCACAGAGAGAAAGAAAACACGGTTTTGTTGGTATCGCACAGTATGGAGGATATTTCACAGATAGCAGATAAGATACTTGTTATGAATAAAGGAAGTATGTTTGCTTTTGACAAAACAAAAAACGTATTTGCAAGAGGACAGGAGCTTGAAGAGATAGGACTTCGTATTCCTCAGATAACAAAAATAATGATACAGCTAAAAGAACACGGTTATAATGTTAATACAGACATATACACGATAGAACAGGCTTTAAGCGAAATAATAAAGCTTAAAAAGCCCGACAGGAAAGGGTGAGTAAATGCTTAAAGAAATAACCTTAGGGCAGTATTTTCCCGGTAAATCGGTTTTGCATAAAATGGATCCCAGAATGAAAATAATATTGCTCACAGTATTTATAGTTTTTATATTTCTCACAAAAAACTATATTTCTCTTGCCATAATGTTTATATCGGTAATATGTGTAATATTATTTTCAGGAGTATCACTCAGGCTGTATTTTAAAAGTCTGAAAGCGATAATATTTATAGTGCTTTTTACGTCTGTACTTAATTTGTTTTACGGAACGGGAGAGCCTTTAATCAAATGGAAATTCATTTCGATAACCCAAGCGGGAATTAATACATCGATATTTGTAGCCGCAAGAATAATTGCATTGGTGCTTATAAGTTCGGTGCTTACATACACGACGTCGCCGACGGATTTGACGGACGGCATAGAAAAGCTTCTAAAGCCGCTTACAATATTTCATATTAAGATACACGAAATAGCGATGATGATGACGATTGCACTTCGATTTATCCCGACTTTGCTCGAAGAAACAGATAAAATTATGAGCGCGCAAAAGGCGAGAGGCGCAGATTTTGAGAGCGGAAATGTAATGACAAGAATAAAAGCTCTTATACCTATACTGATACCTTTGTTTGTATCGGCATTTCGCCGTGCGTATGATCTTGCAATGGCAATGGAGAGCCGCTGCTATCACGGCGGAGAGGGCAGAACAAGAATGAAAGTACTAAAATATTCAAAATATGACTTTACAGCACTGTTTGCGGTGTGTGTAATATGCATAGGAGTGATAATATGCAATATCAAGCTTCCTGTAACGCTCCGAACAGGAATGTAAAAATAACCATAATGTACGACGGCAGAAACTATCACGGTTGGCAGATACAGGATAATGCGTTATCGGTTCAGGAAGTATTTCAGAAAGCATTGTCACAGATAGTGGGCGACGATATGGACGTAAAAGGGTGCAGCAGGACTGATACTGGCGTACACGCTAATATGTACTGTATAGGACTTAAAACATCTCACAGAATACCGCCCGAACGTCTGAAAGCGGCGCTCAACCGTCATCTTCCAAACACCATGGCAGTTACGGACTGCTGTGAAATGAGTATGGACTTTCACCCTCGTTACGATTGTACAAGAAAGCAGTATATCTATAAGATTTGGAACAGTGAAGTGAGAAATCCTTTCTTAGACGGGTATGCGCTTCATTACAGGTACAAAAATCTTGATGAAAAGCTTCTGAATGAAGCTTGTAAGTATTATCTTGGAACACATGATTTTACATCGTTTTGTACCCCCGATAACAGACGTCCGGGAGATATGAGAAGAACAGTATATTTATCTGAGGTTGAACGCAGCGGAGAGATGGTGACGTTTACCGTTGAGGCAGACGGATTTTTATATAATATGGTACGAATAATGACAGGAACTCTATTGCGTGTAGCGCAGGGAAAAATTCTGGCAGAAGAGATACCGCATATAATAGACAAAAAAAACAGACAGCTTGCCGGACCGACAGCGCCTGCATGCGGCTTGTATTTGAATAAAGTTTATTATGATTAACCCAGAGGTGATTAGATGGCTGACGGAAAGAGTACGCCGAAGAATAAAAACAGTATTATATCAAAATTGATGATAGCAGCGGTTTTTATTTTATTGTTTTGTATAGCGGTAGTTTTGAACAATAAATGGGATAAGGTATCGCCCGACAATTTACCCGATACTATAATCCAGACCTCGACTGCTAAGGAGGAATTTTCCGATAAGCTGTCAGGAACTTCCGTACAGGAAAAAAACATTGTAAACACAGGCAAAGGGATTTACTATATAAGCGATACTACTATATTGGCGCTTGATTATAACGGAAATAAAAATTTCTCGGCGCAGCACAGCTATACAAGTCCGTTTATAAAATGCTCGGGAGATTATGCGATTGCATACGGAGTGGGTAGTGATAAGTACCGTGTAGTTTCGCCGTCGTATAACATATATAACGGAACTCAGGGGACATCTATAATTGACTGTGATATTAATTCAAAGGGTACATATTGTGTAATGTCTGATCACACAGGTTACTTATCGGTAATTACAGTATTAGATAAAGATAATGAATTTGTTTTTTCATACTCATTTAACAACTACTACGGTATTTCCTGCACAATAAACGAAAGTGGAACGATGGCGGCGGTAGGAGCTGTAAATACTGTTGACGGAGCGTTGATGTCAAAGGTGTATATTCTTGACTTTAGTTCTGATGAACCTGTTGCGGTGTTCGACTATAAAGATAATATGATATATGAAGTAGATTTTATTGATAATAATAAAGTTGCCGTTGTGACAGATACTCTTGTATCGGTTGTTGACAGTGACAATAAGAAAGAAACACCATATTCATTCGATGGAAAATTCTTAGCGTCCTATGATATAGATTACGATAACAGCATTACACTTGCATTATCGCAGTCAGATGACGGCAGAAACTGTACGGTTGTAGCACTGGACTCAAACGGCAGAGAAGTAAACAGCTTCAGTACAGGGTATAAGATTTTCTCAATTGATACAAAAAAAGACAAAATATTATTATTGGCAGATAATATGCTGTACAGCTATAATACGCTTGGAGATGCGTTGGATAGCTGGCAGGTTGGGCATGACGCAAAAAGTGTAGTAATGATAAATGAGAAAACAGCGTATATTCTTGGAGTATCCGAGCTTAGAAAAATAATTCTTGATTAATATTATAATAAAAACAGAAAGGCGGTGCGGAGTATGCTTGATCTCTTAACCATAGTGATAATACTTATATTTGTGTTTTTTGGATTTAAAAAAGGTGTTGCAAGAGCGGCGTTGACATCAGCGAGTACACTTATTGCAGGCATTGTATCATCAGCACTATCAAAGCCGATAGCCGAGAGTATCTATGAGTCGAGTATTAAGCCATCTTTAGTAAGCAAGATTGATAACGCTGTAAAAACAGCACAGCAGTCAGGAAAGAGTGTTCCTACAAGTGATATTATTAAGTCGCTTCCGAACTATGTCAGAAATTCCTTACCAAGCTTTGATATTACTAACGAACGACTGAGAGATGCGATAAGAGATGGCTCAAAAGCGGCAGAGGGACTATTAAGACCAATAATAGTATCATTTATTACTTGTATAGTAACGGTAATTCTATTCTTATTGATAGTGGTAGCAGCAAAGATAATAATAAAAATAGTATGCGATAAAATGGATATGGTTACAAAGGGCATAGTTGACAGCTTTTTTGGTGCATTGGTAGGATTGTTGGAGGGATTTCTTGTAGTTATTGTGATAGCTTTTGTTCTGAGAATAGCTATTCCGCATATGAACGAGGTTCCCGAACTGTTTAGCGATGAGTCAATCTCTGATTCATATGTATTCAGAGGTATATATGATAGTCCTATATTGCGTGAGATAATCTCAAACACTACGGATTCACCAAATGTTGATGAAGTATAAAATCTTTTTACAAAATATTAATGCTTTACAAGATGATATATGTTATATTAATATCAAACAAAAAGAGAACATTACACTTATGTAAAGGAGAGAAAATATGATTTGTGTAAGATGTAAAAAACGTCCCGCTGTTGTTTTTGTAACAATAGATGCGGACAGCAGTCCTAAAGGTTACTGTATCCCCTGTTCAAGGGAATTGGGAATTAAGCCCGTAAGTGATTTGATGGAGAAAATGGGAATAACCGACCAGCAAATTGATGAAATGTATGATCAGATGGGCGACTTTATGGACGAGAACGGTGATTTTGATGTTTCGTCATTGGGTAAGCTTTACAGCGAAATGATGAATGGCGAGGATGCGTCTGATGACGACATCGATGAGGGCGACGATGATTTTGCTCACGGTGCTCCTGCGTTTCCGCCTTTTCTTAAAAATGTGTTGGGAGGTAATTCAGGAGAGAAATCATCAAATCAAGACAAAAAGAGTACAGATAGCAAAAAAGCAAGAAACGAAAAGAAGAAATATAAGCATCTCAATACTTATTGCGAAAACCTTACGAAAAAAGCAGCAGACGGTAAGCTGGATATGATAATCGGAAGAGATCAGGAGATAAACAGAGTAATTCAGATCTTATCCAGACGTACAAAGAATAATCCATGTCTGATAGGTGAACCCGGTGTAGGTAAAACAGCAATAGCCGAGGGACTTGCACAGAGAATTGCTTCGGGCAATGTTCCGCAGCGTTTGCGAGATAAAGAGATCTATCTTCTTGATTTAACTTCTCTTGTAGCAGGTACGCAGTTCAGAGGACAGTTTGAGGCAAGAATAAAGGGTTTAACATCTGAGGTAAAGGAACATGGAAATGTTATACTCTTTATTGACGAGGTACATAATCTTGTTGGAACAGGTGACTCAGAGGGTACGATGAACGCTGCAAATATACTGAAACCCGCACTATCCAGAGGCGAGATACAGGTAATAGGAGCAACGACATTTAACGAATACAGAAAATACATTGAGAAAGACGCAGCCCTCGAACGCCGTTTCCAGCCTGTAACAGTCGCAGAGCCATCAATAGATGCAACAGTAGACGTACTTCTTGGTGTAAAGAAATACTATGAGGATTATCACAAGGTAACTGTAAGCGACAAGATAGTCAGACGTGCGGTAGTTGTATCGGAAAGATATATTACAGACAGATATTTGCCCGATAAAGCGATAGATCTGCTTGACGAAGCTTGTGTAAGTGCGGCTTTGAGAAATAAGAACGCAGATAAATACTATACGATAAAAGCTGAGCGAGATGCACTGGCGTTAAAAGAAAGCGAGCTGTCCTCCTCGGATGAGATAGATTATGCAGAGCTTTCAAAGATAAGAACAGAGCTTGCAAGATACGATAAGAGATTGGGATTATTTACAAAAGAAGACCTCAACACAGCGGTAACAGAAGATGACATTGCTCATGTTGTAGAGTTATGGACAGGAATTCCTGCGTCAAAGGTACAGGAAAATGAGCTGAAAAAGCTTGCAGACCTTGACGAGAAGCTAAAGAGCAAGATAATAGGTCAGGACGAGGCAGTAGAATCACTTGCAGCGGCAATAAGAAGAAGCCGTGTACAGATAAGTCCAAGACGTCACCCTGCTTCATTTATCTTTGTAGGTCCTACGGGCGTTGGTAAGACAGAGTTAGTAAAGGTTATGTCAGCAGAATTGTTTGATTCTCCGGAAACGCTGATAAGGCTTGATATGTCTGAGTTTATGGAGAAACACTCAGTGTCGAAAATAATAGGCTCGCCTCCGGGATATGTAGGATATGACGAGGCAGGACAGGTTACAGAGAAGGTACGCAGACGACCGTATTCTGTACTTTTGTTTGATGAGATAGAGAAAGCACACCCTGATGTACTCAATATTCTGCTTCAGATACTTGACGAGGGCAGACTTACAGACGCACACGGCAGAGTAGTAAATTTTGAGAATACAGTTATTGTTATGACGAGTAATGCAGGAAGTGATATGAGAGAGGGTATTCTCGGATTTAACAAGAGTGAGAATGAGCAGAGCAGAGAAAAGGCAATGAAAGCATTATCGGATTTTCTCAGACCCGAATTTCTTGCAAGAGTAGATGAGATAATAACGTTTAATGTATTAACGGAAGAAAACTTTAAGGACATAACAAGACTTATGCTCGATGAATATGTTACAACATTAAAGGAAAAGGGTATCGCTTTTGTGTATGACGATAAGGCAGTAGAATATATTGCAAAGCATTCGGGCGGAGGCAAGAGCGGAGCAAGGGATCTCAGAAGCTTTATACGCAAAGAAGTAGAGGACGCTATTACGAATGAAATAGTATATAGAGGCGAAGGCAGTATCTCCAAAGCAACTATTACAGAGGAAAACGATAAGATAAAACTTGATGTAGAATAAAAATTATAGATGAGCTGATGCTAAAAAAGGTGTCAGCTCATTATTTTAAATATTTATAATAAAGGTGATATGTAAATATATTTCACCATATTGACAAAAGCAGAAATATGATGTAAGATATAAACTATGAGCAGACTGAACAGTCGCGTGTGCAAAGCCGAAAGGCTGTATGCGAGGAAAGTCCGGGCTTCGCAGGGCAGAATAACGGTTAACGACCGCCGGGGGTGACCCTAGGGAAAGTGCAACAGAGATATACCGCCGATTATTCGGTAAGGGTGGAAAGGCGAGGTAAGAGCTCACCGGCATAAGCGAGAGTTTATGACCCTGTAAACCCTATTCGAAGCAACACCGTGGCTGGACGATACGCTTGCCCGGCGTGTCCAATGGAGGTGGCACTGAGCAGATTCGGTAACGATCTGCCAAGATAGATGACTGTTTACAACAGAACCCGGCTTATAGGTCTGGTCATAAAAAAACGGCACAAATGATTTAAACGTGCCGTTTTTCATTTGTAAAAAAATGTACAGCGAAATACTTATCTACGCTAAAAAATAATACTTTGATGAGTATGGGATAATTAAAAAACTTACGGAAAGTAGGGAAATCTGTCCGCATTTTTTCAAAAGAATAAGTGCAGTATAGTCTTCACAGGAGTGGGGTGTTTAAGAACTATACTTACGGTCTACGATTTAGCAGTTAATACAATAATCTCTTTTCCTTTTTATAATGGTGATGTGTATATTTGTTGAATGTCAGTATGGCGGCATTTTAAGAGTGCATTTATAAATAGTATTCCTTTCTGAACCTTGGATTATACTATTCCCTTTTTATTGCATAATAGCAATAAAATATCAATAATAATAAATTAACTGATAAATACACCACAAAATATAAATATTTATTTGTCTATATTAAGTGTTGAAGTTGTTTAAAATTCGAGAATAGAATATATAATTGTGTGAAAAGAACGGCATTTTATTGGCAGAAGCTGATAAAGTTACCGTTCTTTATTCTTTTAATATGATAATAATGATCAAACAAATTCTCAATTCATATATGTTGATAACGTATATATTAATATAGAAATTATAGAGTAAGTTTTATTTATTGATAAATATAAAAATAAAAAATTGATTATTAATGTATAAACATATATATATAAAATGATGTATGTCACATATCCCTTTATATTATGATAAATATTGCATTCTTTATAGTTATTTAACATATAAACTAGTTTTAACTTATGGGATTGCACAGAAACTCCAAAAAGATTTTGTAACCATTAAATAACATTGAAAGTATTCCTACAATGGGTTAAAATACAGAAAAGTATGGGTGGTGTTTGTCTTTTGAACTCTATTTTTATTTTTATTTTTATGAAAGGAAGGCGATTTTATGCAACAGATTAAAAAAGAACTGAAATCTACAGTTTCTCTTCTTTTGGCAGTGATGCTTGTTTTGTCACTAATGTCAGGTATGCTAAGTCTGTCGGCAAGTGCAGACGAGAAGGTCGATATGGCATTCAAGAACACACCGATAATGATGTACAAGTATTACGACGAATAAATACCTTATGGCGACAGCTATAACAGGTCAAAAAACTATGTTTTCGACAATCTCTCTACTATCTGTTTGAGAATCGAAGAAGAATATTCGGACTACTCTCTCGGCGATATTGCAAATGTAAAGTATACATATTCTGATACCGTGCTTGGAGTAGAGTTTACCGAGGATGCTAAGTATAATTGTGTTGATGGGTTTGATCTTTTGCTTGTCAATGCTGATATTAACTATAAGCTGCCTTATTTCTTCGACAGAAAGATTTATTCAAGCAATCCCGAGTCTATTTTCAATGAAAATAATTTTGAAACAAATTATAAAATGTATGTTGAATACATTAATTCGTTGAAGAAATCTCAGGACGGAACTACAACACTTGATATTGAAATTGAGTTTAATGACGGACACACAAAGACTTTACATATCTGGATGATGGATGAGAATGACGCTATCAACTATGTACCTACTGTATACAGTTCCTCGGCAGGAGCATTGCTTTTAAGATTTGCACATTCTCAGGATATTGACGAAGATTCTTTGACAGAGCTTGAAAGTGCGATTTTTACTTTGGCAAGCGTCAACAACGATTCTACAAACAAATTCTATGTAGATATCGACACCACAAAGGAGAATATAGTTTTTCCGATGGACGAAATGTCATCTCAGCTTGAACTTGTTCGGTCAAGAATAGGTGATACTATTGTCTATAATAACGAGTACAGCGTCGATATGGGAGTAAACAGCGTGGCACATATATCACACGGTGAAAACGATTACGGTACGATATTCTATCTGCCCGACGGTTCGTTTGCTACTGAGAAAAACCTTAATGCTATAGGTAATTTCTTTTATCGAAACGGCATAAGGTTTGCAGAGCTTGACGGAAAGCTATATAATATTGATATTCTTGTATATGGATATGATGATACTTACAATCTTCAACAGCGTATAGATATTCTAAGGCAAATATTTGAGAGAGGTTACTATTATACCGATTTCTATGAACCCCTGCCAAATTCTAACGGTGATTAGGAGATTATTAATGAAGTAATAAAAACTCGTTATCGTTGGGATTGGTTCTCAGGATATCCTGTAGTTTTAACATTGTTCTCGATGATAAGAAAGCAGGAATGGAGTTTGTTAATAAAATCATTGAAATGATTGAAAACGGAGAAATTGATGACAAATTCGGTCCGCTGCTTGGCTTTAGAAGATACGATAACGGTAATGGCACATATTATGTTAATTGGGATAATTGGAGTTATTACCAAGAGGACGAGACAGAGTATCGTCCCGGTTATTGGGAATATAAATATTATAATGAATTTTATTTTAACTACAGATCAAAAGACGGTATAGATTCATCAGGAGATAGGCAGATCTATTATGTACAGAAGAGGTTTAATGGTCGCTCACCTTGGCAAAATGCAAGGGATGAACTCTTTAAAGATGGATATATAACAAGAATCTATATGTATGAACAAGAAAGAACATGGTATTGGAGTGGTGGATATAGTTCCAATACATATCCTTGCTTAACACCGGATGAAAGATACTATGAGCTTTTAGATATATTTATAGATGTCCTTGATGAAATAGGAGCGAAGATAAACTATAATGAATCTTTTATTCCTATAAAAGATTTGTCTCAGGCAACAAAGAAACGAGTAAGTGAGCTTGGCGGTATAACTCTTGGTATAGGTCCTAAATATCAGCTCCTTCCGAATTATCATTACGATCGTGATGAAGAAGGAAATTATGATAATACAAAAGAAAACAAACTGCATGAAGATTATGAGCAGGGATTGATCGGAGATTTCTTCTACGATGATGTAACGATAAATGCAGCCCCAATAATGACAGAGAATTATAACGAAGAGAAAGAACGACTTGAGATACCCGTTCAAGAGCTTTTCCAGGAACTGGGTAAAGAAAAGGGTATAGTGTACAACATTGTTAACCGGGTTCAGCTCACAAAGCTCGGAACTACGTTTAACGGAACACAGATTGACCTCGGAAAACGGCAAACCTACAAGAATTATCAGGAATACCATGACCCGTGGTACTCAGAGGGTAATGTGTATTTCATTAACGGTGAATTTGTTACAAACTATAACACCGGATACACTCCGACAGAGGGATGGAACAGCACCAGTTATTGGGATAGTTCAAACGGTGAATACTACTACTCATACAGTCGAAATGAGGTTGCAACCGTTCGTAATACCGAGTATAAGTACGGCGAGCTTGTATTTGTTTCAAAGCCTTCTCCTGTTCGTGATCTTGCATATGATCCAACCTCCGAGAGCTTATCATGGAACGCTCCCGATGATTACGGATACGGCAAAGACAGTGAAGGCAACCCGAAAAAAGACAGCGTAGTTAAGCTTGACAAGTATAAGCTTGTTGTTACCGACCAAAACGGTACGCCTGTCTATGAAACAACGATCAAACCTACCGCAAATGGCAAGGTTACCTTTGATATCAAGAAGGCTAATATTCCCGAGGGTGTTCTTGATTTCAATGTTTATGCAGTAAATATTCTTTGTGACAGCCTGCCGAATACAGTAGAGGATATTACTATTGCGTTCCCGGCTATTGAGTTCAAAATGACCTCGGATCAGCCGAGATACAGAGAGGACGAAACTGTTGTTATTACACAGACTCTCAAAAATGTCGGTGCATATGATCTTACTAATGTAAAGCTTGTTCAAATATTAAAGGGTGATTATATTGACCCTGATACAACTGTTACAATATACGACACAACTATTACTATCCCCGAACTGAAAAAGGGTGCTATAGTAGAGTTTGTTATGAATGTTCCTACAAGTGCAGCCGTAAACGGAATTATCTCAAACCGTGCTGAGGTAACCGCCGATCAGGAAATAAATGCAGTACAGTCATTTAAGCTGCCTGTTATTCATCCTGCACTTGAGGTTACAAAGAAATTAGACAAAGCTTTGTATCATCCAACCGACAAGATTACTTACACTGATACGATTGTCAACACAGGTGATGTTCCTATGAGGCAGATCAAGGTAACGGAGGATAACAGTAAGGGTTCATTTGTCGATCTTGACGCCAAAAAAGTAACAACAACCGATGATAACGGCGTTATTATTATCAAGAAGCTTGATCCGGGCGAGATTATAATACTCAAGTATGCAATAGCTGCCGAAGACGTTGATACAGAAGCAAAAGGCGAGACTTCAACATCGTTAACAGCGTCCACAGTTGTTGATGATAAGGAAGTTACATCTGCTGCTGTAACTGAATACAGGATTGTTGATCCTAAGCTGACGGTTACAGCCGAAGCAAATAAGGATACTTATCCAACCTCAGAGGATGTTGTATACACATATGTCTTAAAGAATGACGGTGAGTGCGATCTTCGCAATGTAACGGTTATTTTCGACGCTAACGGAACATACAGCGAGAATGAATATGGCAAAAGCAAGAATGGTAATTTTGTAATTGATGTACTTGAGCCGGGTCAGGAAGTAACGGTACAGTTTATTGTATCATCTGCCGATACAAAAGCAGGCGAACTTGTAAATAATGTAAAAGTAGTGTGCGATGAGAATCTTGTCTATGACAACACGCTCTCTTTTGAAAAAACAATAACTGCTGATATAGCAGAGATCGGATTGGATATATTGAAGCTTGCCGACAGTAAGATTCACTTCATTGGTGATAAAGCGGTGTTTACTACGAGAGTGGAAAATACAGGTGAACTCCCGATTACAAATATTACTATAAAAGAGAACCTTGACGGCAAATACACAATGGGACAGGGTGCAGCAATTCTCAACGGCGATACTGTTGTTATAGGTGAGCTTTATCCCGGCGAGAGCTATTCATACACCTATGAAGTTGACTGCGGAGACAATGTTGAAAATATGCAGCTCACAAGTACTGCTATAGTCAATGCCGACGAATTTGAGGAGATGACAAAATCCGTAACGATCGACGTATATAAGCTTAGCCTTGATTTGAAGAGTGTTGTAGATAACTCAAAGGAATATATGGTTGGCGATAAGGTTGAGTGGAAGTACACCGTAACAAACAACGGTGAATATAAACTCACTGATCTTGTATTCTCTGATAACGCAGATACAAACTTTAATATTCCGATACTTGAAGCAGGCAAAGATGTTGATTATTCCGTAACGACGGTTATAGCTAAGGAAGATGTAGTTGACGGTAAATTTACCCGTTCTGCAAAGGTAAACTCAGCAGAGAGTCTTTCAGTTGAAACTTCGGATTGCGTGAGAGTTATAGTACCCGATGTTTCTGTGGAAAAGACAGCCGACAAGAAAAAATACAATAATGATGAAACAGTTATATTCACAGATGTTATTACCAACAAAGGCGATACTATACTTACAAATGTTGTTGTAACTGAGGATCTTGACGGTACGTTTACAGATATACCCGAAAACTGTATAGCAGACGGTAAGAAGTTGACTATTCCTGAGATTCCGATTGGTGAGAGCGTTACTGTTAAGTATACCGTTCCGCTTAATAATACGGAAGAGAACAGCATTGTAAGTACCGTTAGTGTTGTATCTGATCAGAAAGCTTCTGATGAAGCGTCTTTGACAGTTGTAATTATACCTGATGTTGATAGTTCCACAGACAGTTCTACGGATACCACAACGGACAGTACAACCGATACAACAACAGATACAACAACAGATACTACAACGGACAGTACAACCGATACAACAAAAGATACAACAACAGACAGTACGACCGATTCAACAACAGATACCACAACGGACAGTACGACTGATACAACAACAGATACCACAACAGACAGTACGACTGATACAACAACAGATACCACAACGGACAGTACGACTGATACGACAACAGATACCGCAACAGACAGTACG
>CACWKD010000010.1:0-31607 GCA_902761345.1 uncultured Ruminococcus sp.
TTGCCATTTTTTAGATCTTTTACTCATGCTCTGCTTGTATAGAATTATTATTTCTTGATGAGAATATTGTCGCATTGACTTTTGCAATCACCTATTTATTATAGCCCATTGAAAAAGATATGTCTATTGTTTTTTTTACATTCTTGAATTTAGGGAAACATTTTTTGAATTTAAAGATTTTATATCGAAATATTGACAAATACGTCATTAGGTTGTATAATTAGACTTAGTTTGAGGGTAGTAATAATTACTCAAAGCGGAACTTCAGCGGTGATGTTCCGCTTTATTTTTTTGTGTAATATGCCGATGCACCGATTAATCTTTTCTAAAGTGCCGATAAACGTCCGGCATAATCTGTCGGTAACATTTTTTCTTTACCAATAAACATAGAGGACGAAAAACTTCGTCCCCCTTTATGTCATTATTTTTTATCCTCAGCTATCTTCTTATCCATATCGTTCTTCATCTTCTGAGCATACTCGATATTGTGCTTTGATACGAAAACAGGTGCAGGTCCAAACGGGTTGATAATATATCCTCCGTTATGAAGTGCTATCTCGGCACATTTATCAAAGTTTAAGATAATAGAATTAGGTGACTTTCCATCCTCAAAAAGAGCTTTCCATTTTCCTAAAGCGGCAAAATCCGTAAACACCGCAAGCAGCTTTTCGTCCTTATGTTCGGGGTGCGACAGCAGCTTAAAGCCTACCCTGCTGTTCTGAGGAATTCTCATAGCACCGTTCTCCGCAGCGACAGGCTGTTTGTCCAGCTCAACAGGAGTTAGATACCCCGTTGAAAATACTGTAAACGTAAACAGATCAGCAAACATTCTGTCCTGTATCAGACGTGGATACTCATAAGTCAGTCCAAGCAGGAACGGATTATCAAGAGGTTTTTTCGGGTGAGGTGTGAGCTGCGGAATAATATTTGTAACAACAGAATACTTCGGAGCTTTATTCTTGTCCTTTATCGCAGAAATAGTAAGTCCTACTCTCTTATCCGATACAAACTCTACCTTTTCGCCCTGTCCCAAATTATCCTTCTCAAGAAGCTCTATGCCGTCTATCTCGATAACATCGCTCTCCTTGAACATTGGGTGCAAAACAAAGATCTTATCATGCACATTGATAGTGCCGTGAAGATTTCCTCCTACTATTACGCCCTTGTCGCCGAGTTCCTTTATACAATCTACAACAAGCGTAAAGCGGGTTGTTCTCGGCTTTTCTGTAACCGTTTCCGTATTAACCTCAGCCTGTACATCTTCACTCTTTGCAGTCTTTATATCAATAACTTTGTTGTCCGATACTTCTTTTTCTACTTCTTTTTCTGTTTCTTCTTTACTCTCTTTGTCTGTACTCTTTTTTGAAAACTTATCAAATATTCCCATTTCAATTATCTCCTTTTTTATAATCCTGCAAGCTCTATAAGCTTATTAAGTCTGTGGTTAAGCCCCGATTTACTGATAGGCTTATCAAAATATGTACATAACTCTTTTAACGATACAAGCGGATATTTTTCCCTTATCTCGGCAGCCTCCTTTAGCTCTTCGCTCAAAGAACCATACTTTCCGTCCGATTTTAGAATTTCTATCGCCTGTACCTGTTTAGCCGCCGCGGACAGTGTTTTATCTGTATTAGCGATCTGTGAGTTTATCGCTCTTATTCGATTATTCTCGGCATTACGCATTATCTTGACCTGCATTATTGTCATACTCGCATTGCCTGCTCCCATTATCGTAAGGAGATCGGATATATCCTCGCTGTCTTTTATGTAGACTATATACGCACCGCGCCTTACCGATACCTTAGGGGTTATGCGTCTGCCGATAGTTGTTTCTCCCAACTCTTCTATAAACCTGCAAAGCTCCTCTGAAAGCACCTTATGCTGAACGCAGAATTCAAGCCTGTACTCTGTTTCGGGCGAAGATACGCTCCCGCAAGTCAAAAATGCTCCCCTCAAAAACGCACCCATACACATATCAAAACCTATGTTTGCCCAGTTAATTTTTAGGTTGGGGTCTGTTAAGTTATGTCCGCATTGAGAATATACCCTTTCGCAGTCATTCTCGGAAACTACGCTTACTTTATATTTTATATTCTCTCTGCCCCTTGCGCTGAGCGACTTGCTTATCTCGACTATTGCGCCTGTCTGTGTTGTTATTACATCGGCAAAACGGTTTGCTGCGTCTACACTCTCTGTACGAAAGTATATCTCTTTGGAAGAGAATTTTTTCGCAAACAAAATTAATCCGTACGCCTCTGCCCAAGCAAGTTCGACAGGTTTCAGCTTTGCTCTGCACAATTCTTTTTTTGTCTCTGATGAAAAAGACACTTAAATCCACCTTATGCCTTTCCGATGTCCCTATGATGTACGCTGACCTTATGTTTATTTTCTATCAGATGATCATATACCGCCTGAGTGAGCGCTACCGATCTGTGCTTTCCGCCTGTGCAGCCTATCGCTATTACAAGCTGAGCTTTTCCCTCGTCTGCATAAAGCGGCAGCGTATAATCTATGTAATCTATCATCTTTGACAAAAGCCCCTGCGATTGTTCCCATTTAAGAACATACTCTCTGACAGGCGCGTCAAGACCGTTTTTATATTTCAGTTCGTCTATATAGAACGGATTTGGCAAACACCTTACGTCAAACATTATATCTGCTTCCGAGGGCACACCGTACTTAAATCCAAACGATACGCAGGTAACCGCAAGCGCAGAAATATCATTTTCCAGAAACAATGTAGATATTCTCTCTTTTAACTGTGCGCTCGACAGATAAGATGTATCTATAAGGTAATCGGCTGACTGCTTGAGCTTCATCAGCAAACCTCTTTCAAGATCTACCGCATCGCTTATTGTATATATAGACGCATCGGGACACAAGGGGTGCTTTCTTCTTGTTGCGCGAAATCTTCTGACTATTACATCATTACTTGCGTCAAGGAAAAGCGTTTTGTACTGATAGTTTTCTTTTCTAAGCTTTGCAACCGCTGCCGAAAACTCCTCGTAGAAATTTCCGACACGTACATCGAGAACTACCGCTACACGTTTCATTCTCATATCTGCCGACTTATCGCAAAGATCGTAAAACGTACACAATAGTGCCGGCGGAATATTATCTACACAGTAAAATCCTATATCCTCCATAGCGTGCAGGGCAGAGGTTTTTCCTGCTCCCGAAATTCCGCTCACTATAATAAACTCCATACAAATCCCTACCTTAATTTATTGTATTCTTCTGATTTCACACTCAAGCTCTACGCCCTTATTTTCTTTTACGGTTTTCTGTATGTGTTCTACCAGTTTGCAGACATCGCTGCAAGTCGCTCCGCCTTTATTGATAATAAACCCTGCGTGTTTTTCACTTACCTGCGCTCCGCCTATACTGTACCCTTTAAGTCCGCATTCCTCAATAAGACCGCCTGCAAAATATCCTTCGGGTCGTTTAAAAACGCTGCCCGCACTGGGATAATCAAGCGGCTGCTTTGAGCGTCGTCTTGACATATAATCGTCCATTCGCTCTTTTATAAGCTCGGGGTCGTCTGTTTTGAGTTTAAATGCAACTCCTGTAATTACATAGTCGTTATCGGAATAAATACTGTGTCGATATGAGAACTTGTTTTCTTCTCCTGTAAACGTGCCTGTATCTCCGTCATTTGTTATGTAAGAGGTTGACATTACTACATGTTTCATTTCTCCGCCGTACGCACCCGCATTCATAAACGCCGCTCCGCCGACAGTTCCGGGGATTCCCCACGCAAATTCAAGACCGCTCAGATTATTATCCCTTGCAAATTTACACAGTGTCGCAAGAGATACTCCCGAACCACACTTTACGGTTTCGCCGTCTATCGTAATATTCTTAAAGTCGCCGTCAAGCTTTATAACAATTCCGTTATATCCGTCATCGCTTACAAGCAAGTTTGAACCGTTGCCTATTACCATACGCTGCACATCGTACTTTTTACACAGTGACATAACCTCGGACAGTTCTTTTACACTATCCACCGTTATAACTGCCGCAGCCGCCCCGCCTATTTTAAAGGTGGTGCATTTTGAGAGCAGTTCGTCTTGTTTTACTTCGCAGCCCATAGCTTTGGCTTTGGAAATAATATGTTCTATGCTTTCAATATTGTTCATATATATCCTCACATTTATTGGTTTTGTTTATATTTATTATAATTGCCTTAGCGGTAAATTATGCTCCTTCAGGTACTTTTCAAACCTCTCCACCGATGAATTTACCACAAGCTCCTCGGGAAATCCTATCTCCTCGAGCATTCTCAGCGAGCCGTCCGCTACTCCGAGTTCTGTCATAAAATGAGCGTCTGTATCCACTATTATAGGAGCGCCGACTTTTTTACATATTTTTGCAATTTTTATGCAGTTGGGGATACAATCCTTTTTTCTCTTAAAAGCAGAATCATTTATCTCAATAAGTTTACCCTTTTCGGCAAAAACAGGAATTACCTCTTCGTAATCATAAGCAAAAAATGTCGAACCGCTGTGACCTATTACATTTATGTACGGATTATTTGCTGCATTGAGATAAAGCGCCGTACAGGTTTCTACGGTAGGCTTGATCTTGCTCATATCAAGAGTAGGATAATGCAGCGACGCTACTATCCATTCGAGTGAGTCGAGAGTATCTTTCGGAATATCGACATTACCGTCAAAATCCGCAATATTTGCCTCCGCTCCCATCAATACTCTTACTCCCAGATATGTTTTTGGAATTGCCGCAAAATTATTAAAATACCACTCTCTCGGAGAACCCGGCATATTCGGACCGTGGTCTGTTATTCCTATCGCATACAGTCCCAGATCCGCCGCCTGCTGAACCATTTCCTTTATAGTACCATAGGCGTGAGTAGAGGCTATTGTATGCGTATGCATATCTGCTACTATTCTCACAAAACAACCTCCTTATTCCTCTCCGCCGCCAAGGTCATACGACATACCGAGATTTGAAAGCAGTTCCTTTGCAGCATTGTAGCCCATCTTCTTCTGTCTGTTGTTCATAGCTGCGGCTTCAATAATTACGGCAAGATTTCTGCCGGGTTTTACAGGAATTGTAATTGTCGGAACTTTATTTCCGAGTATATCTATAAATTCTGTGTTCATTCCCATTCTGTCGTATATCTTTGTATTATCCCAGAGTTCAAGCTTTATCACCATATCTATTCGCTCTGTCATCTTTACGGCACCCATACCGTAAATGCGTCTTGCGTTGATAATGCCTATACCTCTAAGCTCTATAAAGTGTCTTATATTCTCGGGAGCCGAACCTACAAGCGTTTTGCTCGACACCCTT
The DNA here is from genome assembly GCA_902761345.1 of uncultured Ruminococcus sp. GTDB lineage: Bacteria > Bacillota > Clostridia > Oscillospirales > Acutalibacteraceae > RUG592. The sequence goes on from CACWKD010000010.1 coordinate 5,317, forward strand.
TTTATCTCTACTGCGTCATCGGCTATAAGTCTGTGTCCTCTCTTGATAAGCTCGATCGCTGTTTCGCTTTTACCGATACCGCTGTCGCCCATTAAAAGTAGTCCCTCGCCGTATACTTCAACCAACACACCGTGTCGTGTTACAGTCGGCGCAAGGTGTACATTCAAAGACGATACCAGAGCAGCCGTCAAATCAGAGGTTGCTTCCTGCGATACAAGCAGAGCGACCCCGTACTTTGCAGCCACGTTTTTCATCTCGTCAAAGGGCAGAAGTCCTCTGCAAAAGATCATTGCAGGCGGCACAAGGGCCAAAAATTTCTCCAATGACTCGGTTCGCTGTTCAGAAGTCATTCGTTCATAATAATAGTACTCCTTTAGTCCTATTATAATGAGTCGGTTTTTGTCAAAGTAATCAAGATACCCTGTGAGTTCAAGTCCGGGTCTGTTGTAATCAGCAACCGTAACAAGAATATCTTTAGGGTCTTTCGGAGTATAAATAATTTCCAGGGAAAATTCCTCTATTATCTTCCCGAGTGATACCGAGTTTGCCATATATCCACTGCCCCTTTTAATAAATTCGATGAAACATACACTTTCTTCATCATAATCCTATTATACAATATTTTCATACGTTTTTAAAGGGGTATTTTAAAAAATAGTTTCTTAAATTTTTGTGAAATGATAACAAAGTATCACTGCGAATTGTTAACAATTTTGCATTTGATGTTAATATTAAGTTTACAATCAGATAACAATTCTCTATAAAGCTCCTCTGCGTTCTCGGCTTTTCTGTCAAATTTTATCATTCTTCTGCCAAATCCGTATATATCGTCTTTATTTTCGTTAAGCGTTGTCTTTGCCGAATTAAATATAACATCTTCAAGATGATCTTCAAACATTACGCATATTTCATCATCGGTACGGTTATCGGGATTTTCCGGTACCGTAAGGTCAAGCTCGATTTTGCTGTATATACTCATATTATTCCTGCGGTCAAGCGTAACTTTCTGCTTACACGCTTCGACTTTGCAAGAAACTCCGCCTTTACACAGCACAGTACCCTCGTTTATTCCTTTCAGCGTTTTATATGCCGTAAAGTCATCATCATTCAGAGTATATATACTATCTTTCCCAAACACCGCCATCGTCGATAAACGTATAGTATCATCACAGCCGAGAACTGTCACAACGGGTGTTTGTGTCGGGTCAAGCCTTTGATTTTTATAGCTTAACAGTGTATATTCATTGCTTTTGACCGACAACTCGGGAGAAATAGCAGTAAGCATATCTATCGGCATAATTAATCCGTCTTTTTCAAAGCTCAGTATATCTTTTGCTGTGGTTTTGCTGAGGTAGAGCTTTACAGACGGACGAACGTCGTTTCTTCTCAAAAAGTAATCGGAAATATTATCCATATTATCCGCTGTATCATACCCTGCGACAACTGCGCTAAGCTGCCCTAAAAACGGTTCAAGCCCTATGCTGTTCTTTACTTTGCCTAATGCGTCCGCTATCGTTTTCCCCGATACGGCAAAGCACTTGTTAGCCTGAGTGTCTGCGGCAGACGACGTATCTATATATTGTACCGTAACATCATAGCCGTCTGCGATCTTGTCAACTCCTATACCTTTAATTATCAGTCTGTCCTGTATCTCCGTTTGACCGCAGCCTGTTAATACTCCCATACATAATACAGACAGTATCAACAGAGTCATTACCCTTGCAGGCTTTCTCTTTTTAAGAAACTTAAACGATACATTAACGGCAATCGGCATAATCAATACAGTTAGAACGATAAAAACCACTATTACATTGTAATTCAAAAGATGATCTCGTACGCTTTCATAGCTTAATGCTATACCCGAAAACACCGCTGTTGTCAATACGGCTGTTCTGAACAAATGCTTGGCTTTTACCGCTTCTGCCGACATATATAAAACCTCTCTTAAAGAAGAAAGCAGTACAGATACGTTGATATACACCCCTACTGTCCAAAGCAAAAGAAACAACACGTCAAGTCTTTTAAACGAACCTGCTTCAAGAAGCTTGGCAGATGTGTAAAAAGGGAACTGTGTATAATTTGAATACTCCCCCGTCACCGCATACGTTATAAATGCCGTAAACGCACTCGTCACAGCGGACAGCACTATCCAGATATTCAGACCGTCAAGCGACTTTTCATCGGTACTCTTTCTGAATATAAGCATACACGGAAGAAGCGACGCACCCGTCACACAATATCCGACAACTTTCCAAATATCGGAACAATTTACAGAATATATATAGGAAAAATTAAGAATATCCACCCTGAAAATCAACGATATAAATATAAACAGAACCGCTGCACCCGACAGCGCCGCAAGCAAAACCGTACTGCCTGCTATACCTTTTATCCCTCTTACCGCAGAAAAATAACCGCATATCACCGTTACACTAATAAATAACACTGTTATCAGATAATTGTCAACATAATTTTTTATAAACAGTGTTCCTATAATTAATACCTGCGAGGAAACATACATAAAATAAAGCGAATATATTACAGAATACAAAAGGCTTGCGTTTGGTTTTACCGATTTGGAACGAAGTATTATTCCCTCACTGCTTCTGCCGAAATATTTTTTCAAGGGTACGGACAATATAAACACAACAGCTCCCGAAACCGCCTGCGATACAGCGAAAAGGAGAATATTTGTCTTGCCTGCTGTAAACTTTGAGTACGAAAGCATTGAGAAAAGCGTACCCGAAAAAAGTATGCTTACCCACTCAACCTGAGTAATTTTATTTGAGTTAGTCATATTTTTTCTCCTATTTTTGAACAGAAATATCCTGTACCTTTACATTGCGTCTTGACAGCGTACTCCAACTTGCCCTGATTATAGTATCTCGCATTGAAAATAGACTGAGCGGTGATAAAGGAGCAAAAAACGGTATGCCGTAACTCGACATTGACGATAAATATGTCAAAAGCACGCAGAACATTAAACTTACTCCCCATATGCCAAAAGCGCCTGCCGCAAGTATAAACAATACCCTCAGCATTGCAACGGACGCATACAGATCGGGTATAATATACGAACAGATCACGGTTAATGCAACTATCATTAAAGTCGGAGCGCCTATAAAGCCTGAATTGACCGCAGTATCTCCTATAACCAATCCTCCGATTATACTAACAGCGTGACCGAGAGTTTTCGGGAGACGCAAGCCTGCTTCCCTCATTATCTCATATATAAATGTAAACAGCAGCACCTCGGAAAACACAGAAAACGGTGTGTGGGAAACCGCCTGAGATACCTTTGTCAAAAGTTGCGCAGGAAAAAATTCGGGGTTGTACGACGCAAAGGCAACGTATATACCCGGAAGTAAGATCGCCGTAAAAAATGACACGCACTTTAATAAACGCGCTATGCTTGAAAAAAACGGGCGGTTTGTGTAATCGTCGAACGTCTGAAAATTCTCCGTCATAAGATGAGGAACATAAAGCACGCTTGGCGTACCGTCAACTATTATCACTATACGTCCCTCGCAAAGCTTAGCGCAGGCTGTATCGGGGCGTTCTGTTACACCTACCGTAGGGAACAGCGTATTATCTCCGTTATCGTCAATATATGAAAGAAGATAACCCGATGCAAAAAGCGTATTTAAATCTGTTTTTTTAAGTCTTGCTTTCAGTTTATTGAGTATATCCGCAGACACTGCCCCACGCAAATAACAAATACATATATCCGTATTAGACGTTTTGCCCAAAGTCATCGTTTCAAATTTAAGCAAAGGCGTTCTCAGACGGCGTCTTATCATTGATATATTTACACGCATCGGCTCGACAAATCCCTCTCGTGAACCACGCTGTACCGACTCTGTGTCGGGTTCTGATACGGTACGAAACGAGTACCCCTGTACGCCGACAGCTAACGCTTTGTTTGCTCCGTTTATAAGTATTCCTGCAAACCCCGACATTATCAGACGAGAAAACTCGTTCAGGTCACTGACTTCCATATGATCGCTGCAAGTAATAATGTCACTTTGCAAAAGCTGAAACAGATCTTCTCCGCTAAATATTATATTGCTGTAATTCGAGATAGGGTTTGTTATGCTTGTGGCGAGAGTTTCTTTATCTACAAGGCCTTCCATTGTTATGACTGCCGTCTGTGTTCTGCCGTCGCTTAATTTGAGGGAAATATTTTTTATTGTAAGATCGCTTGAATTATCAAACATATCTTGTAAGGTTTTTATATTTGCTTGTATATCTTTACTGATAGGTATAGTCCTGCTTTTGTGATCGGGGTGTTTCGGCGGATTATAAAACTCTTTTATCGAAGAAATAATATCTTTCACATTCTCTCCTCCCGATGGTATTATTTCCTGTTTAAGAGCAATTATACATTAGAAAAGGCTCTTATGATGTAAAAAGCACCTTGCTGTAATGCAAAGTGCAGATTTGTTTATATTATAGTAAATGTCATTGAAGAGATCCTATTGTGTGACAGTGGTTAGTGCGTTGCAGTTCAAAGATGTTAGTTCATAGTTCAAAGTTCAAAGTTCAAAGATTAAAGTAACATATATCAAAAGACTAATATTATTCACTATTCATTAATTACGTCAACTGCTATAATTTAAATAACTTCGTAAATCTCTCACCCTTGTGAACTCTCCCAAATCAAGCTTACCTCCGAATAAAGTGTTATCATTATCGGAAATCAGCTTCTCTTTCTCTGCTTTGGTAAGACGTTTTATCCTGTATTCAAGCTGTGACGCTTTTACCCGGCTTTCACTGCGCCATAATGCCGCAAGATATTTTGCCTTGTGTGTTCTGGTATATTTTGCGCACTTCTCGCTTTGAGTAAAATGCTCAGTCATTCTTCTGTTCACATCGGTGGTTATTCCCGTGTAAAGACTATTGTCCTCACAACGGATAATATATGTATAGTATTTTGTCATAGCATTAGTTGTCATCTTTCAAATTGCCGTTTTCCACATTCGGCATTACAATGTTTTCATACGCATAATCCCACAATACACGAGAACCCTCATGCGTTCTTTTATTTCTTTCAAGCAATTGACTTAATGCAACATCGTGTTCCCGCCAAGATTTACCGTTTGTATTGTCGTTTAACATCATAGGCTGAATATTATCCATAACATGGGCAAACTTAGCCTCAGGTGTTTCGCTTTGTTCAAACTCCTCCCACAAATTGCGTAAATACTCTGCGTCCTCCTCGGGCAATATACCGAAAATTCTGTCTGCCGCTCTCACTTCACGCTCCCGCTGAGTTTTCTTGCCCTCCTTGTCATAAGCGTAGGTATCGCCTGCGTCTATCTCAACTATATCGTGAATAAGTATCATTGTAACCGTTTTCAGAACATCTATTTCTCTATTTGAATACCTGCTGAGCAGCACACACATAAGAGCTGCGTGCCAAGCGTGTTCTGCGTCTGTTTCTTTACGCTTACAGCCTGTTATATAGTTCTGCCTTGTAATAAGCTTCTCCTTATCTATCTCTCTGAAAAAATCAAACAGTCTGTCAAGCTTATCTTTATCCGTACTCATATCACATATCCCCCGCCTTTTTCGTGATAGCCTCTATATTTTTGACGATCAGTTTCTGCATTGTTTTATTAAAAAAGATCTCTCCGGTTTCTTTACGAGATATTCCAAGCTGCAAGCCTATTTTTGTAGGGGTACAACTTTCATTATCTGTACTCAGAAACTGTATTCCCGCAAGATATGAAATTATCATTTGTTCCTCTATCTTATCCATATGCTCGCTGTCTATCGGAGAATTGAGCCTTGCCGTAAAATCCGCAACGCTTATCTCATCGTCCGAACAAGCTGTCTGTTCAAGCTTATTTTCATCTGCAAGATACGGAGCTTTATTAAGTGATATGTGCAGCAGAATATATGTAGAATATTTAAGACACTTTGAAATACGTTCGATATTTACAGTATCGTTTTTATCTGTTTTACTGCCCGTCAAAGGATTTACTCCGACAGACAGATTTTTTATAATAAACTCCGCACGCTTCAAAATCTCGGGTTCTCTTTTTAATTCGGAAGAAAAGTATAACCTGTAATCTCCATGCTTTATATTCTCGGTATCGGTTATTCTCTTAAAAACTCCCGTACAATACTCCAAACAGCGTTTTATTTTTTCTTCTTGTAATACGCTTTTGTCCCAAACAGGGTTATTGTCCAACGGGTTTATCCCCTTTGAAAGTAAATCAAGATAATTTCCTGCGTGTTCTATCAGTGCTTTTTCGTCCATTATATCACTCCGTTAATTCCCTCAGGTACTTTTGATAAGGTATGCCGTAATTTCTGTCTGAAATTTCACCCATACACTCTCTGAGTACCATTGAAACAAAATAGGCGGCTTTTCTTACGGCTTCCCCGATACTCAGCCCACGGACAATATTTCCGCATACTATCGCTGTAAAAAGATCTCCCGTTCCGCTGTACGATGTGCCGTAACGCTCTGTTTCACAAGGGGAATATCCGTACCTGTCCACAGTAAGATTAGAGAGCTTTCCGTTTGATAATTCTATTCCCGTAATAATTACATTTTGAACTTTCTTATCAAAAAGGGGTTTACAGTTTTGCGTAAGAAAATCGTATTTTTCCGTATTGTTTTTATCATTCAAAGCAGAATAGTCCGCCCCCGTAAGCAGACAGAATTCAGTAACATTCGGGGTAATTACCGCAGAGTTTTCGGCAATTTTACGAATATCCGAGAGCATTTCTTCCGTTACAAAATCAAACTTCTTTCCTCTGTCGCCGATTATAGGGTCTGTAATTATTACAGTACCTTTGTCGGAATACTCTTTTATAAATGACAACACACATTTGGTTTGTTTTTTATTCATCATAAACCCTGCAAGCACAGCGTCTATCCGAGGTGAGATTTTTTTCAGCGACGAAAACAGACTTTCAAGACTTTCGTCCGATACATTCGCATAACTATCCGTAAATCCTGTCTGAGCAGATAAAACCGCCGTAGGTATCATACAGCACTCCAAACCCATTGCGGAAAGAACTGCAATATCCGTACTGCCCGAACAATTCCCCAATCCCGAAATATCGGTAACAACCGCCACTCGCTTCATTTTATCACCTGATTTTAACATACATTACTTAAACATTATAATCTTTAATTACAGAATAATCAAGGTCTTGACAAAACTATTTTTTTCCTCTAATATAAGCTTGAACCATACGGGATTTGGCTCGTTATCATTTACAGAAAGAATATGATTTTATGAAAGAATTAAGACTTGCAGGAGTTATCCGTGAATCTATCGTAGACGGTCCGGGAATGAGAATGACTATTTTTACACAGGGGTGTCCTCATCACTGCGAGGGGTGTCACAATCCTCAAACGCACGACTTTAGCGGCGGATACATAAGCCACCCCGAAAACATTCTCAAAGCAATAGACGCAGACCCTATACTGAACGGAGTAACTTTCTCGGGCGGAGAACCCTTTATGCAGTGTGACGCGCTTGCACAACTTGCAAAAGAAATACGAAAAAGGGGGCTTAACGTGTTGTCTTATACAGGCTTTACTTTTGAACAGCTATACGAAAATTTTGACAAACACCCCGAATATAAAGAACTTCTGGAACAGTGCGACTGGCTTATTGACGGCAGGTTTGTTTTGTCACAGCGTACTCTTAATCTGCGTTACAGAGGCTCTAAAAATCAAAGAATAATTGATGTACACAAATCACTTGCACTCGGAAAAGCTGTCGAAACAGAACTGTAAAAACGAAACCGCTGAGGAAACAATCTTCAGCGGTTCTCTTATTATTATAAATTATTACTCGTCACAAAATTCTACTGTCTTTCCCTCAAGGATCATATTAGTAGTACGAACTGCACACATTTTTCCACACATTGAGCAGGAGTGACGTTCTGCAGGCGGCGTGCTTTCAAAATATGCTCTTGCTTTTTCGGGGTCGATAGCAACCTTAAACATTTCGTCCCAGTCGAGAATATGTCTTGCTGCTGCCATTTCGTTATCCTTATCTCTTGCATGCGGTACACCCTTTGCAATATCGGCAGCGTGGGCAGCAATCTTGCTTGCCATGATACCCTCTTTTACATCGTTTACATCAGGCAAACGAAGATGTTCGGCAGGCGTTACATAACACAGGAAATCCGCGCCGCTTGCAGCAGCAATCGCACCGCCGATTGCAGAAGTAATATGATCATAGCCCGGAGCAATATCTGTAACCAAAGGTCCCAAAACGTAGAACGGAGCGTTATGACATATTCTCTTTTGCAGCTTCATATTTGCTTCTATTTCATTCATCGCCATATGACCGGGACCCTCTACCATTACCTGAACGTCCTTTTCCCACGCTCTCTCTGTGAGCGCACCGAGTTCAATAAGCTCGGAAATCTGTCCTGCGTCTGTGCTGTCATCTATGCAGCCGGGACGAAGTGCGTCACCTAAGCTTATTGTTACATCATACTCACGCAGTATTTCAAGCACATCATCGTAAAACTCATAGAACGGGTTCTCGTTGCCTGTCATCATCATCCAAGCAAACAAAAGTGATCCGCCTCTTGATACTATATTCATCTTGCGTTTATCACGTCTGAACGCTTCTACCGCACGTCTGTTAATGCCTGCGTGTATCGTCATGAAATCAACGCCCTCTTCGGCGTGTGCCCTTACCACCTGAAGAAAGTCTTTCGCAGTTATTTTTACAAGATCTTTTTCAAGGTAGCCTATTGCGTCATACATAGGTACTGTTCCTATCATAGCTGGGGATCTCTCTATAAGGGCTATACGGAAATCGTGAGTTTTACCGTAGTTGCTGAGATCCATTATCGCCTCTGCGCCGTACTTGATAGCCATATTGACCTTGCTCATCTCTGCCTCGTAATCCTTGCAGTCACCCGATATACCGAGGTTTACATTTATCTTAGTTCTAAGCCCCATTCCTATTCCTTCGGGAGAAATAGACTTGTGATTAATATTGCAGGGAATACAAACCTCACCCTTTGCAACAGACGCACGAAGCTTTTCGGCATCCATATACTCTTTTTTTGCAACGATCTCCATTTCAGGTGTAATTATGCCTTTTTTTGCGGCTTCTATTTGTGTTTTGTAGTTTCTCATTTTAATTTTTCCTTTCAAATCAGATATTATCGGCGGTCTTTGCAAACTCGCCATTTAAATAAAATGCATGGTTCATCGGTCCGCTGCCGTGGCCAAGGTCAAGCATAGCTTCAAGAGCACAGGAAATATAATTCTTTGCTCTTTGTACAGATGTTTCGAGAGAAAATCCCTTTGCAAGATTTGAGGCTATCGCACTTGAAAGTGTACAGCCTGTACCGTGTGTATTGGGATTATCTATTCTCTTGCCTTTAAACCAAATATAACCGTTATTAGAATACAACAGGTCATTGGCATTGTTTATGCTGTGACCGCCCTTTAGCAGTACAGAACAACCATTCTTATCATAAATTGCTTTCGCAGCAGAAATCATATCCTCAGGAGTTTTTATTTCAGATCCCGACAATAATTCCGCTTCCGATATATTCGGAGTAATAACCTTTGCTATCGGAAAGAGTTCTTTTTCAAGTACCTCTATCGCTTCGCTTTTTATTAGCCTTGCACTGCTTGTAGCTACCATTACAGGATCTACTACTATATTTTGTGCCTGATAGAATTTTAGTCTGTCGGCTATAACCCTTATCAGCCCCGAACTTGATACCATACCTATTTTTACAGCATCGGGTCTGATGTCCTCAAAAACCATATTTATCTGCTGTTCCAAAAACTGAGGAGTTGCCTCCAAAATTGCTGTTACGCCGGTCGTGTTCTGTGCTGTAAGCGCTGTTACTGCACTCATCGCATAAACACCGTTCATCGTCATAGTCTTAATATCTGCCTGAATACCGGCGCCTCCGCAGGAGTCACTTCCTGCGATTGATAATGCTGTTCTCATGATTATTACCTCATTTTTACATTATTTTTATTGAGCGACAAAGAGTGGTGCCCCCGGTCTGCCGCTGTTTTTTACTGTATAATTGTTTCCGATATTTTTCTTAAATCCTCCGCAGCTTTTTTAATATCCTCCGCTGCGAATAGTGACGACACTACAGCTATTCCGCTGATTCCACTGTCGTTGAGTGTATGAGCATTTTCAAGTGTGATACCGCCTATTGCAACTATCGGTACATTTACAGAGTTGCTTATCTCTATGAGCTGTTCTTTTGTAATTCGTTTTGCGTCGGCTTTGGTAGATGAAGGGAACACCGCGCCTACTCCCAAATAATCCGCTCCGAGTTTTTGTGCGTTTTGTGCCTGAAGTACGGTTTTTGCTGTTGCGCCTATTATAAAATCACTGCCTGTTTGTCTGCGTATCTCGTCTATCGGCATATCATCAAGCCCTACATGCACACCGTCCGCTCCGCTTTTTAAAGCAACTTCGAGATTATCGTTAATAATGAGCGGTACTCCGTAACGGTGACACACTCTCTTAATTATTGACGCTTCTTTTGCAAACGCTCTTTCGTCAAGCTCCTTTTCTCTAAGCTGAACTATTGTTGCTCCGCCTTGTAACGCAAAATCTACCATATCGAATAGTGTAAACTTCGAATTACACTTTCTGTCCGTTATCGCATACAGCGTAAGCATATTTTTATCAAACTTAAATTTCATTTTACCGCACTCCGTAACTCAAAAATATATTCTTTCGGGTCGCAGCACTCCATCAAGCTGCTCATTACACATACTCCGCTTGCTCCCGCATTAAATACGCTTGCAATATTATCTTTAGTAATACCGCCTATCGCATACACCGGAATACTAACGCTGCGGCAGACCTCTGTGAGAAAATCAAGCCCTCTGCCCTGCAAGCCTTTCTTACAATCCGTATCAAAAATATGTCCTGCCGTAATATATGTACAGCCCAAACTCTCAGCCTCGACAGCCTCTGCAATACTATGACAGGACGCACCTATTACCTGATAATACTCTTTATCCCGCAAATCACGAAGTAAAGAAATCGGAAGATGAATTCTTCTAAAATCAAGCTTTCGTGCTGTTTTATCAAACGAATGTAAAATAATCTTTTTGCCTGCCTCTTTTATCACACTTTCAGAAAGCTGTTCATACTCGCCCTCGCTTAAATCCTTTTCACGAAGTATTATCCCCGAAACATCTGTTTCTGCAATCCGTCTTAGGCGATCTGTAAAAACATCTGTGCATAGTTTTCTGTTAGTTACACATATAATATCATACATACAAATAATCATTCAGAACGGGCTGCAAACCTTCGTCCGCAATATCGTCATACATTTTTTTGAGAGTTCTGCCGTCTGCGATCTCAAACTGCTCGTCGCCTTGTTCTCCGTCTGTTTCCTTTCCCTCATACTTTTCCTCATGATCTCCCACTCCTGTGGAAACTCCTGCTGATACCTTTGTTGCGGCAATTTTTACAATACCGTTTCTGAATTCCGCACTCTCTCTTGAAGATACTGTTATTCCGACAAACGGGAGGAAAATTCTGTAAGCACAAAGTATTTGACAAAGCTGTGTTTCGTGTACGTCAAGCGGACTTATTTTGTCATTATTGATTATCGGTCGAAGTCTTGGACAGGACAGTGACATTTCTGCGTATGGGTACTTTCTTTGCAGGTAGTACACGTGTAATGCGCTTGCCAATGCGTCTTTTCTGAAATCGGATAATCCCAACAATGCGGAAAAGGCAACGCCCCTCATACCTCCCATTAAAGCTCGCTCCTGAGCGTCAAAGCGGTAAGGCCATATTCTCTTGTGCCCTAAAAGGTGGAGTGTTTCGTACTTTTCTGTATCATATGTTTCCTGAAACACCGTAACATAATCTACGCCGCACTCGTGCAGATAGCGATATTCATCTGTATTTACAGGGTATATTTCAATTCCTACCATACGAAAATACTTTCTTGCAATTTTGCAGGCTTCTCCTATATATTTAACATCGCTTTGTCCTCTGCTTTCTCCCGTGAGGATTAAAATCTCCTCCATACCGCTGTCTGCTATTACCTTCATCTCGTTTTCTATCTGTTCCATATTAAGCTTCATTCGCTTAATATTGTTATAGCAGTTAAAGCCGCAGTAAACGCAGTAATTCTCACAGTAATTTGCTATATATAACGGAGTAAAAATGTACACGGTATTACCGAAATGCTTGCTTGTTTCAATTCTTGCTTTCTGAGCCATTTTCTCCAAAAAAGGCTCTGCCGCAGGGGATAAGAGCGCTTTGAAATCCTCTATCGTACAGACATCGTGCTCTAAAGCCGCTTTGACATCTCTTGCGGTGTATTTTGTATAGTCGTAGGAATTGAAATGCGACATTACATTTTTACACACGTCTGAATTAATAACCTCCATACCGTCCATATATTTCATATGGTCTGTACGGCTTGAAGGGTCTGTTTCCAGTCTGTGTTTTTTTTCAAGCGCTTTTTCGGATAATTTTTCCGAATCGACAAAAAATTGGTTCTGCATATTTCCTCCGTTAATTTCTCAAAAATCCCGTGAGCGGATCAGACGCCGACGCACCTCTTGTAAGCACTCTTCCCAAGCCTGCAAGATATGCTTTTCTGCCTGCTTCAATTGCCTGTTTGAAAGCGGACGCCATAAGAGGAAGATCACCTGCCGTTGCAAGGGCGGTGTTTGCCATTATAGCAGCTGCACCCATTTCCATAGCTTCACACGCCTGTGAGGGCTTTCCTATTCCTGCGTCAACAATTATCGGTAAATCAATTTCATCAATGAGTATTTGTATAAAATCCTTTGTGGCAAGACCTTTGTTTGTTCCTATCGGTGCTGCAAGCGGCATTACAGACGCTGCGCCCGCATTTACAAGATCTCTTGCCGCATTTAAATCGGGGTACATATATGGCATTACTACAAATCCCTCTTTTGCAAGAATTTCTGTAGCTTTTATTGTTTCGGCATTATCGGGAAGAAGATATTTTGTATCACGCATAATCTCCACCTTTACAAAGTCACCGCAGCCGAGTTCTCTTGCAAGTCTTGCTATTCTCACAGCCTCCTGCGCATTTCTTGCTCCGCTCGTATTTGGGAGAAGAGTAACATTCTTCGGTATATAATCAAGAACGTTCTCCTGTTCCTTAGTGTTTGCACGTCTTACAGCAAGTGTAATGATTTCTGCGCCTGCGTCTTTTACGGCAGACTCTATAAGCTTGAGTGAATATTTTCCCGAGCCTAATATAAATCTTGAGTTAAACTCGTGACCGCCGATAATAAGCTTATCGTTATCCATTTTTATCCTTCTTTCTGTTAATTATATATCAAATTTCCCTGCAATTATTCTCAAAACGGTATGTGCCTGATGTGCCGCACAAAGCATTACCCTTGATGAATACAATCCGCCGCTTTTATTTACATCGCTTATTCCATCGCCGCACAAATAAAATTTATCGGAAATTCTCCTCGTTTTTATCAAGTTACCGCTTCCTATCCCTGCCATTCCCGAAGCGGACACAAGATACTTTTCGGGAAACTTTTCAAGCACAAAATTTGCAAGCATAGCTTTTGCCGCAGCATTATCAAACGCCTCGCAAACTATATCTGCGTCTTTGAGCAATTCATATATGTTATCTTCGGAAATTCGTACACAATGAGTTTCATATTCGGTATAGGGCGCTATCTCTTTCAGATTTTCAAGCAGAGCGTCTGTTTTTAACATTCCAATCTGACTTGCTTTATACTGTTGTCTGTGCAGATTAGTAATATCCACCTTATCAAAGTCTATCAAAATCAGCTTTCCTATCCCTGCCCTTGCAAGCGATACAGAAATATTCGAGCCTAATCCACCCAAACCACACACTGCAACAGTTGAAGACAAAAATTTTTGTTGAATTTCCTTTCCGTGACGTTCTTCAAAGGCTTTTAGCATTTCTTGCTTTGAAGGTATCAAATCAACCGCCCCCCACGAAATTAACTACCTCAACTACATCTCCGTCTTTAAGGATAGTTTCGGCATATCGACTCTTTGAGATTATTTCCTCATTTATCTCTACTGCAATAAACTTATTGTCATATCCTGCGGTCTGTAGATAATCGGTAAGCTTCATACCGTTTGCATTCACATCTTCTCCGTTGATCTTAACCATTGCCAATCCTCCAATCATAAAAAATAGAGCTGCCCACAAGACAACTCCAACGATAATAAACTATTATATCCCTACGTTGGCATTATCCAAATCAGGTAATCGGTCGAAGGTATACCTTCCTCTCAGCCTGTCACACAAGCTCCCTCTTTATTTTTATATTATACTCCATATTCTTTTTAAAATCAAGAGTTATGCTTATTTTTTCACAATCAATTAATAATATCATTTTGACAATAAACCTCTTATCTGTTATCATAGAAGAAGACTGCTAACATAAGCAAATAAGAAAGGTTGTATTTTATGTTTGAAACAATCAGTAAAATCATCGAACAGACAGATGATTTTCTCTGGGGCTGGTTTATGATTATCCTACTCCTCGGTACACATCTGTTTATGACAATAAAAACAGGATTTGTACAGAGGAAAACTTTTACCGCTATTAAGCTTTCTGTAACAAAAGATCCCGAATCCACGGGAGATATTAGTCCGTTCCAATCTCTCGCTACGGCTCTTGCCTCTACAATCGGTACGGGAAATATTATCGGTGTGGGTACAGCAATTGCGCTCGGAGGACCGGGGGCTGTTTTATGGTGCTGGCTTACAGGAGTTTTCGGTATTGCGACCAAATACTCCGAATCTCTCCTCGCCGTCAAATACCGTGTTCGAACAAAAGACGGCAGAATGCTTGGCGGAGCTATGTATTCGCTTGAAAGAGGTCTTAAACTTAAATGGCTCGGGGTACTGTTTTCGATATTTACGCTTTTTGCGTCTTTTGGAATTGGCTCGGGTGTTCAGGTAAATGCAATAGCAAGTATTTTCAAACAAACATTTGACCCTGATAACACTTTCATCTTAAACATTACAGGAAAAGAGTTCTCTGTAATTTCAATCATTGTCGGAATTGTTACAGCAACGGTTACCGCTTTTGTTATCTTCGGGGGAATAAAAGCTATATCAAAAGTATGTGAGTTCTTTGTACCTGCTATGGCTGCTCTATATGTTATCGGCTGCATTATAATACTCGCAATGAA
Organism: uncultured Ruminococcus sp.; assembly: GCA_902761345.1. GTDB lineage: Bacteria > Bacillota > Clostridia > Oscillospirales > Acutalibacteraceae > RUG592. The sequence continues at coordinate 20,487 of CACWKD010000010.1, forward strand.
TCACGGCTATGTTTTGAGTGCTGTTGTTCTTATCGTAAAATCCGCCTTTTCGGCACAAGCGGCAGTCGGAGGATTTGTTGGTTCGACAGTAATGACAGCCGCAAGATACGGTATAGCAAGAGGGTTGTTTTCAAACGAATCAGGTATGGGTTCGGCTCCGATCGTTGCCTCTGCCGCACAAAGCAGAAACGCTGTTCGTCAGGGACTTATTTCCTCAACAGGCACTTTTTGGGATACAGTCGTTGTTTGTCTTTTGAGCGGACTTGTTCTCGTTAGCTCCATGCTAAAAAATCCCGTAGAATTTATCGGAATTAACGGAGATCAAATCACTTTTACCGCATTCAGGCAGATTCCTTACATAGGTGTACCCATATTACTTATAGGAATAGTGTTGTTTGCATACTCTACTGTATTGGGCTGGTCTTATTATGGTGAAAGATGTGTTGAATACCTTTTCGGTACTAAAGGTATGATACCGTATAAACTAATATTTGTTTTTGTACTCCTTGCAGGTTCGGTTATTTCCCTTGATATTGTATGGTCGCTTGCTGATATTTTCAACGCTCTTATGGCAATACCCAACTTAATATCGGTAATATGCCTTTCGGGTGTTGTCGCTAAAGAAACAAAATATTATTTATACGGCAATCATCTTGACGAATTTGACAAAACTCCTATTCCCAAAGTTAATAAATAACAATAAATCCTTAGAAGCTGTAACGGGTATTCTAAGGATTTTTTATATAATTCTTAAAACCATAATATAAATGATCCTGCTGTACTTGAAAAAGGCGTCGTTTTATTGTATATTATTAAAGGCATATTTTTCACAGGAGTTTTTATAATGAAGAAAAAATCAGACTTTTTAAGCGGACTGATAAGCGGAATACCTATCGGACTGGGGTATCTTTCCGTATCGTTCGGTTTTGGCATAATGGCAGTTAATGCGGGGCTTTCTGTCCTTGAAGCATTTATGATCTCTTTGACTAATCTCACCTCAGCCGGACAGGCGGCAGGAGTAGATATTATCGCAGCTAACGGACCACTTATAGAAATGGCGGCTGTACAGTTTGTAATCAACATTCGTTATGCGCTTATGGCAATTTCTCTGTCACAAAAGCTGAGCAGTAAATTTACTTTCCGTCATAGACTCTTAGCGGCTTACGGTATTACAGATGAGATATTTGCAGTTTGCTCTGCTAAAGATGGAGAAGTATCGCCTCTCTTTATGTACGGGGTAATATTTATCTCTACTCTTGGTTGGGTACTTGGCACATTTCTCGGTGCATTTTCGGGGGAACTTTTACCTTCGTCCGTTACAGCGGCGCTTGGCATTATGCTTTACGGAATGTTTACCGCAATTATTATTCCTCCTGCAAGAAAGCAGAAAAGCATATTGTTTGTTGTAATAATCGCCGCCGCTTTAAGCATTGCGTGCAAATATTTAGTGAGATCTCTTTCAGGCGGTTTATCTGTAATAATCTGTGCAATTATCTCCGCCGCACTTGCTGCTGTGATCTTTCCAAAGGAGGACGATGAGTAATGAGTATTGCAATTTACATAGCTGTTATGGCAGGTGTTACATATTTAATACGAATGATACCGTTTACATTTTTTACTAAAAAAATCAAATCGAAATTCATCAAAAGCTTTTTGTACTATGTTCCTTACGCTGTACTGAGTGCTATGACCTTTCCCGCAATTTTTTACAGTACGGGAAACACTGTTACGGCAGCCGTTGGAACTGCGGTGGCGCTCTTACTTGCATATTTTAATCTTCCGCTTATTGCCGTTGCTTTGTCTGCGTCTGCCGCTGCATTTGTTACAGGATTTATTATTTTATAAACTATAAAGAAACACAGAACTCCAATGTAAGGAACTCTGTGTTTTTTTATCAGGCTTTTATACAATCGTAGCGTTCATTGTTAATGACTTCCTCCATAAATGAATATGGATCATAATTTTTCTCCTTAACCATGGAGAAAATTCTCGATGAACAGCCGCTTACAAGAATAACCCCCTGCTCATTCATAGTGACAGGAACATTCTCTCTCCTACTGCTGACATTCCAAAAAACAAGCTGCGGCAATGAGTATCCGTTCTCCTCAAATAAAGTCTTTGCATACTCAAAGTTTGAAACACTTGCATCTTTTGTACAGCTATTAAATTCCATATCTGATATTATGTATATAACAGACGGCATTTCCTCTTGCGGAATATTATGCTTTAAAGCAGTATTCAAAACAAGCTCGAAAACTGCCTGAATATTTGTATCAGCTATTTCCTCATATTTACAGCAATACAATACTTTATCCGTAATTTTGTCACCTTTTATCTCGATAAGTGACGGTCTTTCAGAAAAAGTTATAAAGTGATTGTGAAACTCCCCTTTGTTTCTTTCCGCAAAATATATACCCAACGATACAGCAACCTCTATCGGCATTTCGTTGCCGCCATAAAAGCCATACATAGAACCCGACCCATCAACTACCACGAGTGAGTTTGTATCATTAGTAAAGTCCTCAAGGGCATTCCAAGTAGAGTCTAATACTCTCTCTTCTTCATCGTCACATTCAAAATTGATATTCCCATAATAACAGCCCATTAAACGCTTTATTATCGGGTGAATGATCTCATAGGGAGCAAGAACAGATGTATTAAGCGTAACTTCTCCCCTATCTGCACGATCAAGAAAATCTCTGTATCTGATATTATCGTTGCGGATATAAGCCTGTCGGTATCTGAACAATGCTTTGGAGGGTATCTTTGAATAGTCAAATGTGTAATTACGCTCACGAAGATTGTTTTCTATAATTTTAATAGCCGAACGTAGTTTTGAGAGAGTTTTTCTGTATTCCGCTTTACTCATATTAAGCTTATGCGAAATAATGTTTGCTTGTTTTATTGTTTCCTTATTTGACGCATTTACAGATGGAAGCCATTTTCCAAGTAAGCTTACAGGCTGACCGTTCTCCATAGCCTCAATATCTGCTTGAAGCTGTTTTGAGATAAACTCGATCATTTCTTTCTCACATGGAGTTCCCAAGAGTACAAGCAGATCATCATATCTGCCATATTCGGCTATATGCTCCATATTTTTAATTATAGAATCTTTATGTTCAAAAGCAAGCCTTCCGAGAATAATTCTAAAGATATTCCTCTCGCCCAAACCTTCCCTTATATCTCTCGTATAGAAAAGCAGTTTCATAGCTATATCTCGGTTTTCGATATATGCAAGAGTAAACAGTCTTAATATTCTTTCCTCCGAAGCGTTACGCATTCCGCCTATCATAGCAAAAAAATCAAGACAGTTTGAAAATGTACTTCTATTTGTCACCGCTCCGTTTTCGGTATATGTAAGATTGGATTCTTTTTTTAATTCGTCTAACATCATTATCCCTCCCGTATACAAAAAAACAACTGTCCATAGCTTTCTCGATCCACTCTTAAAATGGATACTAAAGCAATCATCGAATTTCAGACAGTTGATTTCTATAAATTTTTTAAAAAACAAGGCACAAAATAAGAACAATCTGACGAGCAGTGTTCTATCAAATCCGATAAAGAAACTGCTGTGTGTGCCTTTAACAGACTAAGAAAACTTATCTGCAATGTTATTATATAATATAAATATACATATGTCAAGAGTTTTTTGTCAATTTGTAATAATCATTTAGTATACAAACACAGGCATTCCTACATATACAAGGTCATACAATTCCTCTGCTGCATCAACAGGAAGATTTACACAGCCGTGTGAACCGCTGTATTCATATGTATCGTCACCAAAAGATGACTGCCAATCGGCATCATGGAAACCTATATCATAAGTGAAAACCATCCAATATGCAACTTCCGTTTCATAATCTTCACCTCTGAGAGTTGCATTTTGCTCTTTGTATATTATACTGTATATACCCACAGGTGTATCATGTTCCTCATCAGGTGTACCCGTTACAACTTCGGATTCAAAGACGATCTGACCGTCCATATACATCCACATATACTGCTCATTAATACTCACCTCTGCATATGTCTTGCCGTAATAGTTATAGTCGCCGTACCCTGCCGCAACCTTTAACCACCACTTATCACTTTCTTCACTTCTGTCTGTCAAATCTAATGAAATACTTTTCTTTTCACTTATGTATGACCTTATCATTTGTGAAGCATACTCATTATCAAGCTGCCAGCCGTAATAGCTGTTGCCTATCTCTATCGTTTCATCATAGTGAGTAACAAAAAGCTTTGGCAAGCTAATAGTATTATATTTATCCGCAAGCTCAGATACATAATCATCTATCCTACTGTCATCAAACCTAAGCTGCCCAGAACTATCAAAAACATACCAGGACGCCACTATTTCAGGCGTAATTTTTTCCACAGCATCTCCAAATCTTAAAGTAATATCTATACCTGTAAGCTTATCAAAAACTTCTTTTTTAGAAGCAAGTATAGGATCATCAGATAAAACTTCAGGCTGCGAATAGAGGTTCTCATCTTCTAAATTTAAAAACAAGTCCTGATCATCGATAGCACTCTCAATTTTACTCTTCAAAAGCTCTGCGTTAACCTCATCACCCGTTGAAGAGGGTTGTATTTTAAATTCTCCGTCACTATAATAGAGTTTTGCGTCAACCGGCTCGTTTGGAGAAGTATTTGTCAAACAATCCAGTTCGGATATTCTTTTATTCAGCAAATTTTTATCATATGTGTATGTAATTGTATCACCGGGGTCGGGACTTTGGTTTTTGAGAACTGCAAACAATCTAAAATATCCGGATTTAAATTTAAGTATATCATCAAAAGCGTCGTCAATAATTACGGTCATATTAATTTCTGTGGCTTTTATTATTTCAGTCTTTCCGTTTTTCTCAATCAAAGTTAGCTGATAGTTGTTACAGGACTGTGCAAGTGCGTCACGAGCTTCTTTGAGCGACATATCAGATACTTCAACCCCATAGATATATGTATTTGACGGAAACTATTGCAGTTGATTTTCCAGCAACAGAAAGAGTTTTAACCCTCTTCCCTATATTTACAAAGCTATTTTTAAATGGACCTTTAAATGTTTTTCCTTTAATCTTACTTAATACAGCTTCTTTAATTTTTCTATATAAATATTCAAATCCAACCTTTACCACTTGAACAGCAAACATAAAGATCTTCTTAATCATCTTAAATATTTTGTTCTTCTTTAATTCAGTTTTGCTCATAAAACAAATCACACCATACATTCTATTTAAAGAGTTGCATTTTTAGATTTCCATTGCCTAACCTAATATTCTGTCTAAATTCCCATAAAAATGCTGTTATAATTATACAAAAAATCTGTATCAATCAAATTTACATTACTATTATCATTTTATATCTACACCCTATCATATGTCAATCATCAATGTTGTTAAACTTTATTTTTATTAAGTTTATACACATTATTACAATCAAAATATAGCAATATTAACAAAAGAATATCTATTTTGTATAATCAGACATATAAAAATTAGTCATTGAAATTAGTTTGGTTTTATGATAAAATTGTACTGTGCTTTATTCGACAACATTTCTGAAAAAACAAATTATAATTCTATTCTAACAAACTGATAAAACTAATTTCAGTTTATCTATAATATGGTTTAAGAAAGGAAGAAAAAAATGAAAAAAAGACTTATCGTTTCTGCTTTGCTTGCATCTATGGTAATTGTCGGATTAACTGCTTGTAACAAGAAACCAGCCGATGATACCTACATGGAATCCAGAGTGCTTTATTCCGAAAGTGACACAGAAACCACTGAAGATACGGAAACCGAAAGCTCAGAAAATGCTGACAACAGCAATGACAGCGAAACAGAAACAGAATCCAAATCCGAAAGTGAAGAGAGTTCTTCTTCAAAAAGCGAATCATCTAAGAAAGCAGAATCAAAAACACCTTCTGCAACAGCCTCAAAAAAGCCTGCTACTGCATCTAAGGAGATCATTTCTTCTAAGGCCTCAGTTTCTAAAACTCAATCTTCATCAAAAACCGAGACTTCAAGTAAAGAATCCTCTGCTGTTTCTTCAAGCACAGATACTTCAACAGACAGCAGTACAGAAAGCGATACAGAAACAAATACAGAGATTGAAACAGAAACTGATACTACCACTGATACCGATACCGCTATTGAACCGGAAGCACCATTTGATGAAGATGAAGATCTCCAGTTCTCATATAACGGATATATGTTCAATCTGCGTGAGAATATAGAAGACATCGTTGATGTTCTCGGAGAGCCTGACGATATTTCTATTCTGCCATTGTCCAATACAGGTGAAGGAAAACTGTACAGCTATGAATCGAGAGGATTTGAATTTGCAACATATCCTGACAGCAGTGAATCAGACAGGTACATTGTGTATTCTATACGTTTGATTTCAGACTATGTTCTAACAGAGAAGAATATTTCTGTAGGATCACCCGAAGAGGATATTTTCGCTATTTACGGAGAAGAGAACTGTGTCGTTTTTGGAAACGTATATCGTTACTATTCAAGATTAGGTACAAGTTATCTGCAATTTACAGTTGAGGGCGGAGAGATTTCCGACATTCTTATCACAAGAGACGAATAATATCATTTACAAAAACAGACAGCCGCAAGTCATAGTTTTTTTGTGGCTGCCTGTTTTTTTATTGCCGCATTTACAATAAAAAATATGACTTCACCCCCCGAACCTAAGTCCGAGGGGTGAAATTTTGTTGTGCAATATTAATAATTAGTCTTCCTTGCGTCTGCGGTACGCAAATACACAGATGAGTAATGCCGAAAGCATTATTGCAGCGTATGCAAGTGTATTTGTGCTGTCGCCCGTCTTTACAGGTTCTGCTGTTGATCCACCGGACGTCTGCGGTAATGCTGTGTTGTTGTTTGTGTTATTGTTTGTGTTATTGTTTGTATTATTATTCGAATTGTTATTATTAGTATTGCTGTTATTGTTAGTATTGCCGTTCTGTGTGTCGGAATTCTTTTCCTTGTTAACGGTATCGCCTTGAAGTTTATTATTATCTGTCTCTGTATCAGATTCTGTCTTCGGTTCTGTCTCTGTTTCTACCTCTGTCTCTGTTTCTGTTTCTGTCTCTGTTTCTGTTTCTGTCTCTGTTTCTACCTCAGTTTCTGTTTCGGTCTCTGTCTCTGTCTCTGTTTCTGTCTCTGTCTCTGTTTCTACCTCAGATTCTGTTTCGGTCTCTGTCTCTACTTCGGATTCTGTTTCGGTTTCTGTCTCTGTCTCTGTTTCTACCTCTGTTTCAGTTTCGGTTTCTGTCTCTGTTTCTACCTCAGATTCTGTTTCGGTCTCTGTCTCTACTTCGGATTCTGTTTCGGTTTCTGTCTCTACTTCGGATTCTGTTTCGGTTTCTGTCTCTGTCTCTGTTTCTACCTCTGTTTCGATTTCGGTTTCTGTCTCTGTCTCTGTTTCTGTCTCTACTTCGGATTCTGTTTCTGTCTCTGTTTCTACTTCGGATTCTGTTTCAGTTTCTGTCTCTGTTTCTACCTCTGTTTCAGTTTCAGTTTCGGTTTCTGTCTCTGTCTCTGTTTCAGTTTCTGTTTCGGTTTCTGTTTCTGTTTCTACCTCAGTTTCTGTTTCTGTATCACTTTCCGTATCACTATCTATTTCTGTGATTATCGGTACGTCCTTGTTGTCATCATCGCTAACTCCCTCTGCTGCTGTTGCTGTGACTATACAAGTGTGGAGATTATTAGTTACATTGTCGTCATCTATAACTGTTACATAATCAAATGTAACGCTCTCACCCACTTCAAGCTTAGGGATAATTATAGCATTGTCGTCTGTTTCCTTGTAGTCTTCATCTGTAATGAACTTACCCTTTTGTGTTTCTCTTACTACTATATTTGTCAAAGCATACTCGCCTGTATTAGTTACTTTGTCAGTCCATGTTACAGTATCTCCTACATGGTAATCATGGCGGTCAACTTCTTTTGTTACACTGATTGCAGGATAAATCACATTAACTGTACATTCATCATCATCATCAACATCTTGTGCGGTGGTTACATAGCAGGAGTTTGTTATCCTTGCGTCAGTTGCTATGCTTGCAGGCACTGTATAGGTGAATGTATAACTTTCGTCGGGCTTTAGATTAGGTATCTTTGCGGATAAGCCTTTCTTTAGTGTAAGTCCGTCCTGTTCAACATACTTGCCTTCAAGCTGCTGTGTAACTATAACATTAGTCAATGTCACATTACCTGTGTTAGTTACGGTTTCTGTGTATGTTACAGTTTCTGTGTCTTTATAAACCTGCTTATCAGGTGTAATTGTTATCTGGACAGCAGGCGTATCAGGCTCAATAATTACTTCTCTTTCAACGCTGTCACCAAGCGGATTTGTAGCTATTACTATTGCCTTGTATGTCTTATCGCTGTCTATAATTTTCCTCGGCAATGCTATTGTTTCGCTGTCACCGTCACGGAATATCTTTATAGAATAGACAGTGTTTTCGTCCTCATCTACTACCCTGACAGAGTATGTATTTACCTTTATATAGTCGTCTTTTCTGGTTGCCTCATCAATGGTTTCTTTTCTTGTAGCCTCGTCTATCGTTTCGGTTTTTTCTATGCCGAAGCCCTCGTCTGTCGGGTGATCGAAGCTAATGGACATTTCGTCTTTATCTACACTCAGATTTTCTACCGGATCCGGACGTGAAGCAAATACAACCTCGCCCCACTTATACTCGGTATGACGCATATTGGAGTATTCAAATGCATCATCTATGTAATAAGCAGAATGCCTGTCACGCCAAATACCGTTTGCATCGGTATATCCATTTACATACGTATCCGCATATGATAGACCTTTAAATCTGGTTGTATTGGAATGTGTTATAAACTCACCGTTCAAATAATACACAGTACTTTCCGCATGTAAATCCTGATAGCCGCTCTCTGCGCCATAAACTCCAAAGCTGCCGTCTATTTGATAACTTGCTGTTCCTCCATATATTGCTACCTGGTTTACCACATTATAAGGAATACCCTTTTCGTATTCAACATCCTTTACAGAAAAACGAATTTCCTTGTTTTTATACGAATCGGTCTTTATCGGTATGTCTGAAGTCTGTGCCGCCTCAACAACTGTACCGTTTTCAAGGAACGGATAATCGGCACTAGCGTTATGGGTATCAGAAAGAACCTTGCCGACTCTCTCCGTCATGCCGTGATCTACAAGATAATCCCAAATCGAAGTCCAATTTAATTCATCAAAATTTGTTGCGGTTGGAATAACCGTTCTCGACAAATCAATTATATCCTCTCCGAATTCATTGACGAGGAACTGTGCGATTTCAATAAATGCGTCACGCTGTTCTTTAGACATAAAGTAAATATAATAAGTTCTGTTGTCACGCTCAATTCGGTATTGATTGTATGTATTGAACTCCAAATATCCTAATCTATAATTATTTTGGGATACATATCTATATATATTTGAAATGCCGGAAGTATAATTTGAACCATATCCAAAGTACAAACCTCCGTTATAATAGCCGGTTAACATACTCTTAGCTGCTGCCGAGGTGGTATCAGCTTGAGCAAAGTTTTGTAATGCAGTAACTATTTCCAAGCTGGTTACAGAACTGTTATCTTTAAATTGTATATTAGCCCATCTCGGATTAAAGATATAATATGCCGGACTGTCGTAGTGATACATTCCCCAAAAATCACGATCATAGGAGTTGCCTTGAATACTTTCTGCAAGCTGTGCAATAGAATCGTTAATTACCTCTTGGTCAAAATGCGTTCCGGGAATACCTGTATATAGATCAGTAGCAACATAACCATTCTCAAGAAAATCTAAATCATTCGGATAACCGCAACGATAATAATTCTCGGGAGCCATTTTTAAATAGTGCGGATATGAACCAATATAATCCCTGACATAATACCAAGAATCAGTACCGTATACATTTCCGTTATACTTATACAACAATGAGCCCTCACTCAAGAAATATTTATACACATTATGTATATCTTCTTCACTCATATACGAACCGTCCGGAAGTGTATACACTTTGCCGTAGTCTGCACCCTCAGGGTAAGCGCTGACCGAATTTTCACCGAAATCTACGCTCTGCGCAGTGTTGTAAACAACATTCTCACCTACTCTTGTCTGAACAAGATAAGCATTGCTTGACATATGGTTCATTGGGAGAACTACATCGTCTTCGCTCTCAATATTAATATAATAGCGATTTGTAGTGTTATCATATTGACCTTTAACATTATAGATAGCATTTTCGAGTTCGTAGAAATCTTCGTCATCTATTGTTGTTGAATGAGCCAGACTAAGCGCCATAGCTGTTGCTGTGCCCCATTCCAAGTCTAAATAATCTTCCATAGGCATTATACTAACGGGGACATTCTGACTTGTTCCGTTTGCATAATTAATTGTAAAATTCAAATAGGTCATTATCTGATTTCTATTATTGTAACTTGTATATACATTACACCTTGGATTAATTATTACCGTACTGAAATCCTCTATTACATAAAAAGAACTATAACCACTTGAACCTGTATTGTGATACTGTAAATTATTATTGTAACCGTACCAGTAGTCATAGTAATACGAACCGTAAGTGCGGCTACTGTCTGCGTACATCGGTGTTTCCTCCATGAAATTATACCATGTACCCGCAGCTACACAACCATCGGAATACCGCTCATCGAAGTCGATCGATACAATATCGAGTAAATCATTGCCCGACCCCTCGCTTGCGGAATTATCAAAGTTCAGCACCACAGGGGTTGGATAATCTCGATAGGGATACCTATCACTGTCATAAGTATAAGTTAAAATCGGCTCATTTAAAAGAACCGGCAGAGTACTGTCGTCCGCACTCGCCGACAGCGTCAATACCCCCGACATCATACTCAACAGCAACATTACAACAAGTACCATTGATGATGTCTTTTTCAAATAAGTACATCGTCGTTTCATTTCTCACACAACCTTTCTTAAATAAAAACATAAACAAAACATTAAAAAACTTTGCACTTCATTGTATTTGCTTACTCTTTATTTTATCACACAATTTTCACTTTTTCAATATTTTATACAAAAAAAAAAAAAAAA
>CACWKD010000010.1:31632-66490 GCA_902761345.1 uncultured Ruminococcus sp.
AAAAAAAAAAAAAAAAAAAAAATGCATAATTTTGTAGCAATGCACAAATTTGAATTTTTCAAACTGTACATAAATCATAATAGTTTTTGTATAACTATTATGACTATATTTGACAAATGGCGTAGTTTGTCTTACACATATAATTTACTTCTTATATCTTTTCTAGTCCTATTGCTCAATAATTTACAGAATTTATCTGCTTCTTATAAGTTTTTAAATACACTATTGACAATATATGCAAGTTTGAATTATAATTAGTATAGTTGTAAGTCTGTTTTTATATAAAATTACAACAAATCGGATTTTTGCCGATTATATTCTAAAAGCGTAACGAGGTATTATTATGGACGACGCATTACAGAAATTTTTAACTAAAGACTCAAGTCAAACCACCGCAGATACTGCCGAGCCTAAAACAGCTAAGTTTTCAGTGGCTACTCATTTGGGTTATTACCGCAGCAATAACGAGGATAACTATTTCGCCGACGAGATAGGCACAAGTCCTGTTGAAAACAGCTCTGTAACCGATGAGCTTTCGCTTAAGGAACGCCGTGTGTTCGCTGTGTGCGACGGTATGGGCGGCGAGGATCTCGGCGAGGAGGCTTCTCTTATATCCGTAGATACTCTTGCAGAGTTTGCTCCCGCTTTGAAAAACGCTTTGCAGAGCGATCTTCACGATATTGTGAACAAGTATGCCAGCGACGCCAACAACAGAGTGTGCCGTATGATAAAAGAACGCAAACTCTCTCACAGCGGCTGTACACTTGCTCTCGTTTGTGTTGACCAGAGATATGTCAGCATTTTTAACATCGGCGACAGCAGGGTTTATACTTTGCGCGGCGATGAGCTTGCTCAGGTTACTGAGGATCAAACCCTTGCAAATAAAAAAATTAAAGCTAATATCTATACCGAAGAGGAAGCTAAAAACAGCCGTGATGTTCATGTCATTACTTCTTTTATTGGCGTGGATTCCAGAGAAGTCGGACTGAAAGCTCTATCGTACAAGCCTATTAAAACGGCTGATATTACTGTGCTTATTTGCAGCGACGGTCTTACCGATATGTGTACTGATGACGAAATTAAGGAGATCCTTTCACAGGAGTGCGATAACCACGCTCAGCTTCTTGTGGATAAAGCACTCGAAAACGGAGGAGAGGATAACGTAACCTGTATTGTGATTAAAATTTGACAGGGGATTGTGCAAAATGAACACCAATGATATTATTGAAGAGATCTTGAAACAGATCAAACAGCCCTTGTGGGAGAATTGGTATATCAAAGAGAAAATAGGCTCTGGGGCGTTCAGTGCAGTATATAAGGTAGAGGCTAAGAGAAGTTCAAGACGTACAAGTATTGCGGCACTGAAAATCGAACCCATCACTTCAGACGGCAAGCACTTTATCGACGAGGAGCGTAAAAGACATTATATCGAACAAAAAAAGGAATACTCCGAAACAGAAGCTGAAATTATGTACAACCTCAGAAAATCTCCTTATATTGTCGCTTATGAGGAAGAGGATATTAAAGAGCTTTATATCAACGGAGTGTTTGAGGGATATTATTATCTTATAAGAATGGAGTATCTTAACAGCGTTACCGACAAAATGTCTAACGGTACTTTCGATTACTCCGAAGCTAATGTCGTTAAGCTTGCTTTAAACATAGGCAACGGTATTAAAACCGCTCACGATATAGGTGTTATTCACCGTGATATTAAACTCGATAATTTTTTTGTTGACGATTTCGGTCTGTATAAGCTTGGCGATTTTAACATTTCCAAAAAAACCGACGCTACAAGAACTTTTGCAGGTACTCACGGCTATCTCGCTCCCGAAATATTTATGGCTAAAGCTAATGTTGACGTAAACTATACCAGTCAGGCGGATATTTACTCTTTCGGAATTTGTTTGTATCAGTTTATGAACGATCTGCTGTTCCCGTTTGAGGACGATAACATTGATATGGAAACAGCTATTGACCGCAGAATGAACGGTGAAAAGCTTCCTCCGCCTAAATATGCTTCGCCCGAGTTTGCAAGAATTATCCTTAAAGCCTGTGAGTTCAGTGTTGAAACACGTTACCGTACTATGGACGAAATGCTCAGAGATCTTACCGTCCTTAACGGAGATCTTATTTACAGCAGCAGGCTTGAAGTGCAGCCAAAGGAAGAGAAAAAAGAATACTACAACGATGAGAGAATAAGCGATCTCCCTGCTCCTACCTACGACAGCGAAAATGAGGTAGAAAACCCTTCCGAAAATGAAGATTTACTGAATGTTACAGTCGGCTGTACAATAGAATTCGGACATTACTATATGTCAAACAGCAATTATAAAGAACCTATTGAGTGGCGTGTGCTTGATATTCAGGAAAGACGCGCGCTTATCACAAGTGTTTACGGAATTGACGCTAACAGATATAACCAATCGCCCGGCCCCGCACCGTGGCAAACCTCTTCTATGAGGCAGTGGCTTAACAACGAATTTATTAACACAGCGTTTAAAGAAGCGGAAAGAAATGCTATACTCCAAGCAGAGCTTATCAACAATGATAACACCGTTTACCTTACCGAAAACGGCAGCAACACTGTTGACAGAGTTTTTCTGCTGAGTTTATATGAAGCTAATACTTACTTTAAAAACGACGAGGACAGAGTTTTATATCCAACAGAACTTGCTGTCAGTCAAGGCGTTTACGTTGCCGAAAACGGCGGCTGCTGGTGGTGGCTGAGATCTCCCGGAAGTCACGACCACTATGCGGCAGATGTTGATTACGGCGGAGATATTGACAGCTACGGCAGCGATAAATATAACGGTATTAATGCTATCCGCCCTGCTATGTGGGTATCTATTGACGATCTGTTTGATTCATGGGAGCCTATCCCCTCTGAGATCATTACAGCTGATGAAGATATTCCCTCAGTATTTGCGGTAAGCTCTAAAGGCTACAATACTGTTGAATTTGGCAGCTATTACACTAACACTCTGCTCAGCAAAGGTCCTATCAGGTGGAGAGTTCTTGAAGTCCGAGATAAGATCGCACTCCTTATTACGGATAGATGTATTGACTGTATGCCATACAGCAAAAACGACGATGATGTTACTTGGTCACAAAGCGAAATACGAAAGTGGCTGAATAAAGATTTCCTAAACACCGCTTTTGCGCCCGGACAGCGTGCAGGTATAGTGCCTGTAAACAATACCAATCCTGCCAACCCATTATATGAAACTCGTGGAGGAATTATTACACAGGATCATATATTCCTTTTGAGTATTGACGAAATGTATAAGTATTTTGAGGACGACAAGGATCGCTCTGCAAAACCGACCGGATACGCAAGAGGCAAAGGACTTTTTGTAAGTCACAACGGTAAATCCTGGTGGTGGCTGAGGTCTTCGGGAAACGCACAAAATTATGCGGCAGATGTTGATTACGGCGGAGATGTTGATTATTACGGAAGCGCTGTTCAGTCATCTAACAACGGCATCAGACCTGCTATGTGGGTAAAGCTGGACGTTCTTTAATAAAAATTTTGTGAGAGTAGATATTATTCTGCTCTCACTTTTCTTTTTTACAGAAAAATACCGACCACAGAAAATATTGCGATCGGTAAAAAATTATTCGTCTATATCTGTTGATATTTCTGTATCGGTATTATCTGAAAAATCGGAACTTGTATCTATATCTGTTTCGGTTTCTTCGTATGATGTATCTGTATCAATATCGGTTTCATATTCGGTTTCTGTATCGGTAATAACTTCGCTGTCGGTATCGTCGTCGCTTTCATTTGTATCAATATATACTGTTGAATCAACAGGATACTGCGAGAAATGAGCCGTATTCGATATAGGATAACCGTATCGTGTAAGCAGTTCGTCTACTGTTACAAAAATATATCCCTCCTGCTTTAACTCGTCCATCGCTTCGAGTACGGCATCTACGCTGGTTTTATACAAATCATGAAGCAATACAATACTGCCGTCACAGGCATGAGAGAGGATCTCGTTCTTTACACTGTATTTATTTCTTGTTTTCCAATCAAGCGTATCAACCGACCACATAGTAAATGTCTTGTCAACCGTACTTGCCTGATACTGTGTATAAGAACCGTAAGGCGGGCGAAAGGCTGTTGCATACTGACCGCAAGCGTTGAAAATAGCATCGTCTGTAATTGCTATCTCGTTTCGCCATGAACTTTCACCGTAAGCCGTCATTCTTATATGATTATAAGTGTGATTACCAATCTGATGACCGTCCTCAACCATTATCGGCAAAAGTTCGGGATAAAGCTCTACTCTGCTGCCTACCATAAAAAATGTTGCGTGTGCCCCTCTATCCCTCAAACCATCAAGAAGTTCGGGAGTATAAATACTTGGACCGTCATCAAATGTAAATGCAATAGCTTTTTTTCCGTCAAGCGTATCTGTATCTATAATGAGATTGCCGTTTTCATCAAATTGTTCTTCGCTGATAACTTCGGGAATAACACTCGGCTCAGGCTCATAATACTGTGCATCCTCTTGCGGCTGAGAAGATGTTCCCGAATTGGAACCTGCGGTTGTATTTGTTGTTGTAGTTGAAGCCGATGAAGTTGATGTGTTCCTTGAACTCACCTGTGATGTTACAGGCTTAGAGCTTGTCTTTGAATCTGCACTCGATGTGTTGCTGTCGGTTTTTCCCGATGATGTAACGGCCGATGATTTCTTGCTGCTTGAAGAATTATTCTTTTCAGATGAAACAGTATCGGACGCTCTGGCACTGCTGTCATTCCTCTCTGAAATTTCCGATGATACTAATGTACTCGAACTGTTAAGGGTTTCTGTCACATCTTCGTTTTCTTCGATCAGTGACACAGTATCATAATTATCAGAGATCGTTTCTGTTTTATCATACGACTTCGGTACAAAGACAAATGCCAAAGTTGCTGCTGCAATAAGAATTATCAATGCAGCAATTATTACAAATTTATTGTTTTTCATTTTGGAAGAATTCCCCTTTGATATGTATAAATTCTGATAATTAATTCTATACTGTCATTATAGTATCGTTTACGGTATTTGTCAATCTTTACATTTACTTTCTCATTCCTACACCCAACAAAAAATCAGGCAGAATGTGAAAATCTGCCTGATTAGTATTAATAATCAATTACTCTGCAAGTCTTGCCTTCAAGCCCTCAAGCTCATCTCTGAGTTCCTGCGGAAGTCTGTCGCCAAAGATCTTGTAGTAGTTCTCGATCTCCTCAGCCTCTGCTGTCCACTTCTCCTTATCAACAACAAGGATCTTCTTGAGTGTTTCTATATCCATATCAAGACCCTCGAGGTTAATATCCTCAGGATTAGGAACATATCCGATAGGTGTTTCCTGTGCGTCTGCTGTACCCTCACATCTCTTGAGAATCCATTCGATTACACGGAAGTTGTCGCCAAATCCCGGCCACATAAAGTTGCCGTTCTCATCAAGACGGAACCAGTTTACATTGAAGATCTTAGGAGCCTTATCGCCCAAAAGCTCGCCCATCTCACACCAGTGCTTGAAGTAGTCACCCATATGATAACCGCAGAACGGAAGCATAGCCATAGGATCGTGTCTGAGCTGACCTACTGCGCCTGTTGCGGCAGCTGTTGTCTCGGAAGCCATGATAGAACCTACGAATACGCCGTTGTTCCAGCTTCTTGACTGATATACAAGCGGAGTTGTTGTAGCGCGTCTGCCGCCGAAGATGATAGCTGTGATCGGAACACCTGCTGTGTCGTCAAACTTATCGCTTATGCATGGGCAGTTCTTAGCAGGAGCTGTGAAACGGCTGTTCGGGTGAGCGCCCTTAACGTCGCTTGTCTTACCGTTCCAAGGCTTACCTGTCCAGTCGATAGCATTCTCAGGCGGATTCTTGTCGAGTCCTTCCCACCATACTGTGTTGTTCTCCAGATTGAGGCATACGTTAGTAAAGATCGTACCCTTCTTTGTAGAAGCAAGTGCGTTCGGGTTTGACTTCTCATTTGTACCCGGTGCAACGCCAAAGAAACCATTCTCGGGGTTGATAGCCCAAAGTCTGCCATCGGGACCTTTACGCATCCAAGCAATATCGTCACCGAGTGTCCAAGCCTTATAGCCTGCGTCACGATAAGCCTTTGGAGGAATAAGCATAGCGAGGTTTGTCTTTCCGCAAGCTGACGGGAATGCAGCTGTTACATACTTAATATCGCCCTGCGGATTCTCAACACCAAGAATAAGCATATGCTCAGCCATCCACTGGTCGTTCTTACCGAGGTAAGAAGCAATTCTGAGCGCAAAGCACTTCTTGCCAAGAAGTACGTTTCCGCCGTATGCAGAGTTTACGGAAATAATATAGTTATCCTCGGGGAAGTGAGTGATATATCTCTTCTCCGGATCAACATCACACTTAGCGTGAAGTCCTTTGATCCAGTTCTCGCTGTCGCCAAGTTCGTCTTCAACAGCCTTGCCAACTCTTGTCATAATAGACATATTAAGTACAACGTAGATAGAATCTGTTACCTCGTAACCGATCTGTGCAAGCGGTGAGCCAACAGGACCCATTGAATAAGGGATAACATACATTGTGCGTCCCTTGTAAGTACCTCTTGCAATATCAAAAAGCATTTTGTATGCTTCCTTAGGATCCATCCAGTGGTTTGTAGGACCTGCGTCCTTTTCATCTCTGCAGCAGATAAATGTTCTTGCCTCAACACGAGCAACGTCATTTTCCTTTGTGCGGTGCAGATAACAATCAGGGAGAAGATCCTCGTTAAGCTTGATCATCTCGCCGGTAGCAACAGCCTCTGCCTTAAGCGCTGCAAGCTGCTCTGCAGAACCGTCGATCCATACAACCTCATCAGGTGTAACAAGTTCTTTCATTTCTTCAACCCATGAAAGAACGGACTTATTATTAGTCATTTGAATTAACTCCTTTCTCTGCTGTAAAACAGCATTATTACAAAGTAATTATACAACAAAATTTGAATTTGTTCAATAGATAAATTTCATTTTTTGTATATTAGTTAGAAAAAACTTATCTGACAGTTCATTTTCTTCCTATAAAAAATTATTTTATACTGCCAAATTAATTTCTAAGCTGACTGTGCGGATTTTGTATAATTTACCGATAAAACAAAATTCAGGGTACAAGCTGTAAAGCTATCCCTTGAATAAGGCTGATTTTAATCTTTCATCAGTATTATACTAAGTAATACAAATGCACGATCACTTTGTTCCGAAAATACGGTCGCCTGCATCGCCGAGACCCGGACATATATATGCGTTCTCGTTAAGACATCTGTCAAGATTACCGCAGAATATACGAATATCGGGGTGTGCCTCGCTCAGCTTTTTAAGTCCCTCAGGAGCTGCAATAATACACATAAATTTAATATTCCTGCCTCCGTGCTGTTTTACAAAGTCAATAGCAGCTACGGCAGAACCGCCTGTTGCAAGCATTGGGTCAAGAACTAATATTTCTCTTTCTTCAATAAAAGCAGGGAGCTTACAGTAATACTCATGAGGTTCGTGAGTTTTTTCATCTCTGTATAAACCTATGTGACCTACCTTTGCCGAGGGTACAAGCGAGAGAATACCGTTTACCATGCCCAATCCTGCTCTGAGAATAGGAACTATCGCAAGCTTTCTGCCGGCTATTTCCGGTGACATACACGATTCTATCGGGGTTTCGGTTTCAACATCTGTTGTGGGGAGATCCCTCAAAGCTTCATACCCCATAAGCATAGCGATCTCCTCAACCAGCTTACGAAATTCGTTAGTACCTGTTGATTTTTTTCTCAATAAAGTAATCTTATGTTTGATAAGCGGGTGATCCATTATAAAGACATTATCCATAAAAATCATCTCCTGTTATAGTAATAAATATATTATATACCGTATCTGTGCTTTTGTCAAAGGTGGATTATCAAAGATACGGTAAAACATATTAAAATGCAGCATTTCTTTCCCATAAAATAAGTTTTTCTATCTCTGATTTCAACTATATAAGTCGATTTTTGAAAATAATAAAAATTTGAAAGTTTCTTACAAATTTTTGTTGCATAAAAAATAATAATGTTATATAATTTTATTGGCAGAAACTAATGAAAGGACGTGTTTTTATGGGAAAATCCGAACATTCGGGACATAGAAGCAGAATGAGAAAAAGGTTTATAGATTACGGCGGAGAATCATTTGAAACTCACGAAATTCTTGAAATGCTGCTCTATTATGCATACCCGATGAAAGATACAAATCCTATTGCGCACAGACTCCTCGACAGATTTGGTTCATTATCCAATCTTTTAGACTCGCCTTACAACGCTTTGGTGGAAGCTGATCTTACAGATAACGTCGCCACATATTTAAAGCTGTTGCCGGAGATGTTTTCCAGATACTCTTATGACAGATTTTGTTCCGATCACACGAAACTGACTGTAAAAAATATTAACGAAATGATCATTACAAAGTTCGTAGGAAAAACAGATGAGAATGTTTATCTTCTCCTGCTTAATACCAAATATAACCCTCTGTTCTCTAATTTTATAAATCAGGGTAATCATAGTCACGCAGAGATCGATATTTCAAAGATTTGTGATTATGCAGTCAGATATAAAGCTAAATACGCTATAATTGCACATAATCACCCAAGCGGTATTTTGATCCCGTCACGAGCAGACATACGTTCTACCGCTCGCTTGTACGAAACTCTGAATGTGCTAAACGTTGAACTTCTAAATCACTATATAGTAGCTGAGGGTTCATGTTTGGGACTTAAAGAGGTTAAATCATTCTTTAAATCTGTTGCCGAATTTGACAACAGCAATGTAGATGTAGTATATAATGCCGAATAGAAGAAAGAAGGGAATTATTTTGAAAAAGATACTTATTGCAGTAGATATTCAGAAGGATTTTGTTGACGGCTCGCTTGGTACTTCGGAAGCACAGGCTATGCTCCCAAATGCCGTAAATAAAATCCAAAACCATAACGGCCCTATTATCGTAACATACGATACTCACTCTGAGGATTATTTGTCAACTCCCGAGGGAAAAAAGCTGCCCGTTAAGCATTGTATAAAAGGTACAGACGGTTGGAAGCTTGACCCTCACATAGAATTTGCATTAAAGTCGAAAAACTTTACCGCAGTTGAAAAGCCAACGTTCGGTTCTGTCAACTTACCGCAGAAAGTGCTTGAACTAAGCGGTGGTGACGAGTTTGAAATAGAACTTATCGGTCTATGCACCGACATCTGCGTTGTTTCAAATGCACTTTTACTTAAAGCGCATTTCCCTGATGTAAAAATTTCGGTTGTTTCCGATTGCTGCGCAGGCGTTACAAAAGAACTGCACGAAAACGCTTTGGCTGTAATGAGATCCTGCCAGATAGATATTGTATAATCAATAAAATAAATCACGAATAAGTCGTCACCCACTATTGACAAATTCAGGGTGACGATTTATAATATCTATTGTATTCTAAACAAAGGTTGTGATTTTATGCAAAAACAAAACATTAACAAAAGGGTTCTTTTACTGACTACATCAGCATTGTCCGTGGCTTTGCTTGCTGTATGTTCGTGGATCAGCATACCTGCTTTGGGTCCGTTTGTACCGTTTACTCTCCAAACTTTTGCGGTATTTCTGATCGCAGGATTGTTTGAGCTTGAGTGTTCGCTGACATCTGTTGCCGCATATATATTATTGGGTGCGGTGGGAGTACCTGTATTTGCAGGCTTTAAAGGCGGAATAGCTGCACTTATAGGTCCCACAGGCGGATACATAATAGGGTTTGTTTTCTCTGTATTGATTATTGCTCTTTTCAAGAGAATAAAACCCGGTTCTGTTCTTTTTCTTATCATAGGAATGATCGCAGGTCTTGCAATATGCTACGCTTTCGGCACGGTATGGTTTTATATAGTATTTTCAAGAAACGGTGACGCTAAAAGTATAGGCACTATTTTATCTTTGTGCGTAACTCCGTTCATTATTCCCGATGCAATTAAGCTTTCGTTAGCAGTTATTCTTATTGACAGATTATCTCTTCCACTCAGCAGGATAGGCATAGATACTGTTAATTACAAAAAAGCGGTTTCACAATAATTCAATACTCTATCTAAGGTTAAAATCAAAAATCATTCGTTACAAAACAAAGCATATCATAAAACGGTACAGTATCTTAAAACTACTGTACCGTTTCGCTTTTATAATGTCTGAAATTATTTACTCTTTTTAAGTTCCAGTTTCTTTTCCTCGCCCTTTAACAGACGCTTTATATTATCCTTATGCTTTATAATAGTTGTCGCCGAAATCGCAAGTGTAAATATCGATACTGTCACAACATACTCAAACGATACTGCGCCGAGATACTTGTAATTATAAAAATACGTTACCAGAAAAGTTGATACAACAAGCATACATGATCCCAAAATCGAACTTATTGACACTATCTTTGTAATAACAAAAGTAACCGCAAATGTCAAAAACGATACTGCAAATACAGGGAAGTTGATCACCGCAGCTAATGCCGCCATTGTCACTACTCCCTTACCGCCCTTAAACTTGAAGTATATCGGATAAATATGGCCTATAAAACAGCACATTCCCGCAAGGTATCTTCCGTATCCCGAAAGCTCGGTAGGATTAGCTGTACCATTCATAGTTTTGAATATCAAACCGCCTATTACTATCGCAATTACACATTTCAGAAAATCGCCTATAAACGTAAGCACTCCTGCAAGCTTTCCCACCGATCTCATTACATTTGTAAAGCCTGCATTGCCGCTGCCCATAGTTCGTATATCTTTTCCTGTAAAAATCTTTGTAATCAATATAGCAACATTTATACTTCCAAGAAGATACGCTATTATCATTACTATAACTATTTTAAGAACATTTGATAAATCTGTAAATAAACCTAACATTTACTATACCCCTCTGTTGATTTATTTTCTGTCGTCCTTATCTCCTCGTTCACGGACAACAAAATGTATTGGCGTACCTATAAGTCCAAAGCTGTCACGAATTCTGTTTTCAAGGTAACGTCTGTACGAAAAATGGAACAACTCTGCGCTGTTTACAAAACATACAAATGTAGGCGGCTTTGTTGATGCCTGCGTCATATAGAATATTTTAAGTCTTCTGCCCTTATCTGTCGGAGGCTGTACTCTTGCAACCGCTTCTGCCAGTATATCGTTCAAAACACCTGTTCTGATACGCATAGCGTTTGCGGCGGCAGTCTCTTTTATAAGGTCAAAAAGCTTATCTATTCTCTGCCCTGTCTTTGCTGAAATAAATATCATCGGCGCATAGGACATAAACGCAAAATCTATCTCCAGTTTCTTACGGTACTGATCCATAGTTTTGCCGTCCTTTTCAACTGCATCCCATTTATTTACTGCAATAATACACGCTTTGCCTGCCTCGTGAGCAAGTCCTGCTACCTTTGAATCCTGCTCCGTAAATCCCTCGACAGCGTCTATCATTATTACGCATACGTCACTTCTCTCAATAGCCATTTTTGCTCTGAGTATGCTGTATTTTTCTATATTATCATCAACACGGCTCTTTCGTCTTATACCTGCCGTATCGGTAAAACTAAATTTACCGTGACTGTTCTCTATAACCGTATCGATCGTATCTCTTGTTGTACCTGCAATATCCGATACGATACATCTTTCCTCTCCGATTATTTTATTGATAAGAGATGACTTTCCTGCGTTCGGTTTTCCTATTACGGCAACTGAAATAACATCGCTGTCCTCTTCGTCTTCCGTTTCGGGCGGAAAATACTCAAACACGGCATCTAACAAATCTCCTGTTCCGTGACCGTGTACAGACGAAACCTGTATCGGATCGCCCAATCCCAGATTGTAAAACTCATAGAAGTCCGCAGGCGGCTCGCCTATTTTATCGCACTTATTCACGCACAACACAACCGGTACTCCGCTTTTCAAAAGCATTGACGCAACTTCTGCATCTGTTGCCACAAGACCTGTCTTTACATCGGTTACAAGAATAGTGACATCTGCCGACTCTATCGCAAGCTCTGCCTGCTTTCTCATCTGGGAAAGTATAATATCGTCCGTCTTTGGCTCGATACCTCCCGTATCTATTACAGTAAATGTCCTGTTATTCCACTCGCACTCACCGTACAGCCTGTCACGGGTCACGCCCGGCGTATCGTCAACAATAGATAATCTCTGCCCTATCAGCTTGTTGAAAAGCGTTGATTTACCGACATTAGGTCTGCCCACTATCGCTACTATCGGTTTAGCCATTCACAGCACTCCTTTCTATAAACAATTCTTATAGATATATTACTTCTTCCTACTCTTTGGCAATTCTATTTTCGGCTCTTTGTCGTTTCTCTTATACAATACAAACTTTGTGCCTATCACCTGAACTACCTCGGATCCTGTTGCCTCGGCTATCGTATCCGCAACCTCTCTTACGGAAAGTTCGCAGCTTTCAAGTACCTTGCCCTTGATAAGCTCTCGCGCCTTTAAAGCTTGCGCGGCTTGCGCTGTTATCTGCTCGCTTAAACCGCCTTTGCCTACCATTAATATAGTATCTATGCTATTTGCAAGAGAACGCAAATAGGCTCTTTGTTTACTTGTAAGCATATTTTTCTCCTTATTTACCGTAGTATTCCTTTAGCTTCCTGCAAAGACTTCTGAGCGCCTTTCCACGGTGGCTTACTGCGTCTTTTTCTTGTGCTGTAAGCTGCGCAAATGTTTTGCCGCCGTTGTAGATAAACACAGGATCATACCCAAAGCCGTTGTCGCCTATCGGTTCAAATCCTATAACTCCCTCGCAGGTTTCCTCCGCTGTAATAACCGTATCCTTATCTATTATACAGCATATCGAACTGATAAATCTTGCTGTTCTTTTATCAGCGGGAACATCTTTCATATTATCAAGCAGTTTTTTTATTTTATCCGCATCGGTCGCATTCTCACCTGCGTAGCGTGCGGAATATACACCCGGCTCACCGTTCAATGCGTCAACCATTAATCCGGAGTCATCTGCAACACACGGAATACCTGATTTCTCAAATGCCGATAATGCTTTGATATAAGCGTTCTGCGCAAAGGTTTCGCCTGTTTCTTCAACCTCTCCGAGATCTATACCCTCGCTCTTAGCTGTTACGGCGGTTATACCGAGAGGGTTTAAAATTCTGTCAAGTTCTGCGGCTTTACCTTTATTATTTGAAGCAATAATGTATTTTATCATAATCACTCTTCCTTTTCCACATCAAATAAAGCCTTTGCAAAATTCTGAGGGTCAAACGGTTGTAAATCGTCTATCTGCTCGCCTACTCCGATATACTTTACAGGAACGTCAAGCTCCTCTTTAATAGACAGCACTACGCCGCCCTTTGCCGTACCGTCAAGCTTTGTCAATACTATACCTGTGATACCTGCGGCATTCTTAAACTCTCTTGCCTGATTAACAGCATTCTGTCCTGTTGTAGCGTCAAGAACAAGCAGCACCTCTTTATCGGCATCAGGGAGTTCTCTGTCAATGATACGGCTAATCTTGTTAAGCTCGTCCATAAGATGTTTCTTGTTGTGAAGTCGTCCTGCCGTATCACAAATGATAACGTCTGTTCCTCTTGCCTTTGCTGCGCGAATAGAGTCAAATACGACCGCAGCCGGATCAGAACCCTCGTTTTGCTTGACTATATCGCACTTGCTTCTCTCAGCCCATATTTCAAGCTGGTCTATCGCTGCCGCACGGAATGTATCTGCTGCGGAAAGCAAAACTTTCTTTCCGTCCTTACGCAGATTATTTGCAAGCTTTCCTATTGTAGTTGTTTTTCCTACTCCGTTCACACCTATAACAAGAATAATAGACGGCTTTGTTGTAATATTAAGCTCCTGACCGCCCTCAAGCATCTCTGCTACAATTTCTTCAAGAAGTCTGTGAACGTCTTTCGGGTTTGTAACGCCCTCTTTTTTAACTTTTTTCCTAAGCTGCTCGCATATTTTCTGTGACGTATTTATACCAACGTCGCCCATTACCAGCAGCTCCTCCAATTCCTCAAACAATTCCTCGTCTATCTTGGAAAAGGATTTTAACATAGAGTCTATCTGACCAACTACACTGTCACGTGTTTTTTTCAGACCCTCTTTGATTTTAGCAAACAGACCCATAAAACCACTCCTATTTTCATATTAAAAAAACAAGGGAGGAATACTCCTCCCCTTTTTACTTACTGAAAAGCAGAACTGAATTAAGCCTCTTCCATCTTAATTACTTCTCTGCCATTGTAATAGCCACAGTTGCCGCAAACTCTGTGCGGAGCTTTATACTCACCGCAATTTGAGCAAACTGAAAGAGCCGGAGCCTTGAGCTTCCAAACATTGCTGCGTCTTTTATTCTGTCTTGCACTTGATACTTTTCTCTTCGGTACTGCCATTTTAAACGCCTCCTTATAAAAAAACAATATGTTACAATAAACTTCTGAGAGCCTCTAAACGAGGATCAATTTCCTGCAAGTCACATTCGCATACAGCCTTATTAAGGTTTGTACCGCATTTTGGACACACACCCTTGCAATTCTCACTGCACAAATGCTTTGACGGAAGTTCAAGAAGTATATCCGATGTGACAAGCTCATCTAAATCAAGATTGTAGTCGGGAGCTTCAATATAGTCACCCTCGTTTTCCCCTTCGAGGGATAAAACTAATGTATGATTAAAGCTATAATCAAACGCAGTTATGGTTTCCTCACCGCATCTGTCACAGGGCGCAGTATAATCGAACACTGCCGAAACCGCCAGATTAACGACACCTGCACGATTGACTGCTTTTGCCGACACCTTTATCGGTGTTTTCAGTGGATTACACCCGTTAAACTCCATATCGCTCAAATCAAGCTCATATGAGGAATTAAGTACCTCATCTTCGGTCAAGAATACTTTCCTTAAATCTAACAGCATAAACGCACCTCAATAACCACACAAAAACTCCATATTGACTTGAAATACCGCATTAAATTATACCTTATTCAGGTGGTTTTGTCAATACAAAAATAGTTACAATAAATTATCTTTTTTACAGCCGATCTCCGTCAATCTATATGTCTTTTCAGAGTTTTGGGCTTTACCGAACTTTTTCTATCCTGCAAATTCATCAGCAGGGCTGTTGCAGATAATATATCTATCAAAATATAGCAAAAAATACTCACAAGCGCCCCTACTCCTATATTAAATCCTATAAACATAAAGATAGAGGTCATTCCTATTACGCCACAGCATATTCCCACTATATTCTTGATGTTAGTTTTCTTGTCGAAAAACATAAAGAAAAATCCAACCACAGGAATTATGATATACAGCAATCCTATAATTGTATTCTGTCTTACGGGTGTTGAACCTCCCATAGTTCCAAATGCAAGATTGAGAGCCGTCATTTCTATGTATGTTTCCACTCCGTCGATCTCTATCAAATCAACTGCGAATGTCATAGACAGCATATACCCGCACACTATGAACAGGCACATCAATACTCTCCTGATATTTCTGCAGCGTTTTGTTTCATCACTCATAATATTTCACCGCAAAATCCTTTTTTGTAAGCATCTATTGTAGAAGCAATTATCTCTATCGCCTTATCACGGTTAAGAACTTCGTCAACAGCGGTTTCTTTGTTTTCGAGAGTTTTGTACACTGTAAAGAAGTGACACATCTCATCGAAAATATGAGCAGGGAGCTGAGAAATATCATTATATGTGTTATATGTAGGATCGTTGAAAGGAATAGCTATAATCTTTTCATCATTCCTGCCGTTGTCTATCATCTTGATAACTCCTATCGGATAACAGCGTACCAATGTGAGCGGCTCTATCTGCTCGGAGCAAAGTACAAGCACATCAAGCGGGTCTTTATCGTCTGCGTATGTACGGGGAATAAAACCGTAGTTTGCAGGATAGTGAGTTGATGTATAGAGTATTCTGTCAAGTATAAGCATACCTGTTTTCTTGTCAAGCTCGTATTTCAGCTTGCTGCCCTTAGATATCTCTATTACTGCAACAAAATCCTCGGGCGAAATTCTCTCCGCCTCAATGTCATGCCATATGTTCATCATAGTTTATCTCCTCTTTAATAGTAAATCAGACAGCATTATTCAAACATTGCCTATTTTATTATAATACAAAAGCTCGACAATTTCCATAGTAAAACGCAGAACTTATAATATTTTACAATTTTGTAACTTTTTCAAACAATTCAAAGGGGAGCAACACACTTTACTCCCCTCAAAATTATTTATACCTCTATCTCACGGTCTAATTCAAAAGAGTACAGCAAGCACTCGCTTACAAGCTTTCCCGTTATCTGTTCCACTGCTAATTTGTACAGTCTTAACTGCTCTCTGTACATATCAGCAAGCTTAAACGGGTCTTTTACTCTGTCTGTCTTGTAATCGACAATTACTATCCTGCCGTTCTCCTCAAACATACAGTCTATCGCTCCCTGTAATATCACTTGCTCCTCACTGTACGGAAATACAAGTGTACTGTCAACGCTTGACGCAGGTATTTCTACCATAAAGCGATACTCTCTTTCAAGCATAGGTGAGCTTAACATTCTGTCGGCAAGAGAAGAATTTACAAAGCTCTCCGCTTTATCTATGTCCACACTATCCCCCTGTACTCTCGTTATAAAACCGCTTGAAACAAGTCTGTCTATCTCGCTTTGAACGCTTTCCCTCGCTTTTACAATATCGCAATACTGTACAAACGCGTGAACAGCCGTACCCTTTTGCGCTCCGCTGAGCTTTTCGCTGTTCATAAAATCAGGCTTGCTTATAGCTGCAAATTTACGTTCTGTGTCCTTATGAGAGAGTACGGACGCCGATACCTTTATCGGTACGTTTGCAAGCTGTTCGTACTCATAAGAATATGAAAGCCTTTCTTTGAGCATTTCTGCGCAGCGTTCTTTCTGTATCTCAAAATCACTGCCAACGTCACTAATATCAGGCTGCTCGCTTGCGGTATCATCTGTATTTTTTGCTTTGTCAACGATCTTACCGTAAAACTCTTTTAAATCGTCAACCAAACATATCTCCCACGGCTTCTCTGCTCCCACGGCAATTCCACCTGTATAACCGCTTATCTTTCTCAATTCGTGGCTTGCAGGGTGTACCAAGGCGCACTGCGTTACCCAATCGCCCAAGCATGTTACGCTGCTCACACTATACTGATTTATTGCATTGTTATCATAGGAAAGCGAAGCGGCAATTTTCTCCAGATAAGATTTTGAAGACTTCGAGGCAGTAATAAGATTTTTTACAGATGTAATCATTATGAGCTTTTCCTTTGCTCTGGTCATCGCAACGTAAAGTATACGCAGCTCCTCGCTTAACTCGTTACGCTTCATTTCAAGCGATACCGCTTCTCTCGGCATTGTAGTATATCTGCACATTCTTTCCCTGTCGGTATGCTTTACGCCAAGCCCGAGTTCGTTATGCAAAAGAACCTCTTTTGTCGTATCTGTGTTGATTTTGCGGGATAAATTCGCAACGATACATATCGGGAACTCCAGTCCTTTCGATTTATGTATTGTCATTATTCTTACAGCGTTATCGGCGTTTCCGCTCTTATTCTCTGCGCAATCAAGGTCTGAGCCGTCCTCTTCAAGCCTGTCTATAAAGCGTACAAAGCCGCCAATTCCTCTGTAACCTGCATTTTCGTAATTTTTCGCATACTGTAAAAGAAGTCTTAAATTATTGCGTTTGTACTCCCCCTCTTCCTCGGCTGATACTATTTCGGGGAAAGAGGTTTCGGTGTATATGCGGTCAAGCAGAACATCTGTCGGCAAGCTTGCGGCTGCCTTGCGAAGCGTTCTGAGCTTTTCGATAAAATCCGCTGCTTTTTGTTCTCCTTTCTCTTTCTCCGCCAGCAATACAGAATACAGCGATCGTCTTTTCGGATTATCTACACGCATTTTTGTAAGGTCGTCCTCCGTAAACCCGAACATAGGACTTAACAGCACACTTGCAAGCGGAATATCCTGTAACGGATTGTCTATCACTCTAAGAAGCGACAGCATTATCTTTATCTCTCGCCTTGCAAAAAAGCTGTCCTCTGTTTCACTCAAAGCAGGTATTCCAAAGTTTTTGAGTTCCTCAACAAAGATAGCTGCGTGTGTCTTTACGCCTCTCATAAGTATGCAGAAATCACCATACTGCGGCTTTCTTTTGCCCTGCTTTGTCGATACAGTCTGAGTACGCATTATTTTCCTGATAAGAACAGCTATATATCTTGCTTCTTCTATATCTTGATCTTTTGTTTCGGAATTATCGAGATTCAGCAAATGGTACGACATACAAGGTTCATTACTCTGAACATACTCTGCTCCCGGCACAAGCTTTTCCTCATCAGTGTACGCAATATCTCCTACATTCTCAGACATCAGGTTTTTAAATACAAAATTTACCGCCTCTGTAACTCCCTCTCGACTGCGGAAATTCCTGTCCAGTATGATTTTTGCGGGGTACTGTTCGTTTTGTCTGTCGTACAGCTTATAGCGGTTTTTCCTGCCTATAAATATTTCGGGCATAGCCTGTCTGAAACGATATATACTTTGCTTTACATCTCCTACAACAAAAAGCTTTTTGTCGTTATCGCTCACTGCCTTAAATATCGTATCCTGAATACTGTTTGCGTCCTGATATTCGTCTACCATTACATAATCATATCGTGCCGAGATCTCTCTTGCAATATCTGTCATAACAATGCCGTTGTCGCTCTCTTTAACAAGGAGCTGTAATGCCCAATGCTCTAAATCCGAAAAATCGGCAAGCAGCCTTTCTTTTTTCAGTTCGGAATACAAATCTCCAAATTCAAGCATTACGTCAAACAAACACCTTACTACAGGAGCAAGCCTCGTTATCTCTTTTATACATTCCTCATCGTTAGCGGTATAGACTTTTCTCATATCGCCCAATACATCTTTTATTGTATCTCTGAGTGATGATATCGCCTTTTTTGTTTCGTTATTGGCATAGCCCTGGGGAGGAACTGCTCTTTTACCGAACCCGGTACACTGCAGCTCCTGAATTATTCCATTCCAATCTCCGCTCATTACTTTATCTGCCAGAATAGAAATACTTTCTGCATCTTGTCTGATAACATCGCCGAACTTCGATTTGTCAAGTTTAGGCTCGTCTTTTAAAAGCTCGGCAGCCCTTTGACTTGCGTTCTTTATAAAAGAAGCCTGTACGACAGTTCTTTCATAGATGACCTTTCCCCAAGCTGTCTGATATACGCTCTTTGCGCCGCTGTACATAGCGTACTTATTATCTATCCAACGCTTCGGGAACGGGTGGGAACGTAGAAAATCGTACAACATCAGTATTATCTTCTGAAGCGTATTATCGTCTTTTGCTGCCGAGAACATCTCCGCAAGTTCCTCAAATGTACTGTCACCCTGCGCGTATCGTTTTTCAAGCACTTCGTTTAATGCGTATGTTTTCAGAACAATAAGCTCCTCTTTTTCTGCTATTCTGACATCTCCGGGAATATCAAGAGTATAGAAAAACTCTCTTGCAATATCAGAGCAAAAGCTGTGTATCGTACTTATCTGAGCCTTAGACAGCAGCATTTGCTGGCGGCGGAGATTTTCATTAAACGGATCTTCTCTGAGAAGTTCGTCCAGTCTTGCAGATATACGCTCTTTCATCTCGCCTGCTGCCGCTCTTGTGTATGTTACTACAAGAAATCTGTCTGCGTCAACAGGCGATACAGGGTCTGTTATCATATCTATTACACGTTCCACAAGAACTGCTGTTTTGCCTGAGCCTGCCGCCGCCGAAACAAGCACCGAGCCTTTTCGCGCATTTATAGCGTCAAGCTGATTATCTGTCCATTTTACGCCTGCCATTACTCTTCCTCCCCGCTTTCTTTCTTAATAATCATAAGCGCCTCTTCGGTATACAGCGACTCTACCGGTATATCTTTCTCGTTCTTATCTCTTGCACAAATACTCTTATATGCGCAATATTCACACGGGCGGTATGCTCCGGAAACAGGAACAGCTTCTATTCTGCCGTCACTGAGTTCTTCGCTCATCTTTGCTATCTGCTTATCTACCTTGTCAAAAACCATATCAAGCTGCTCTGCTGTAATCAAAGATTTCTCGGTTGACGAAGAAAGTTTTCCCTTTGTTGTCAACGATATAGGCACAAATCGTCCCGATAGAGATTTATCCATACTCTCATATATATCTGCGTCATTAAGCAGCAAGCCGTTCATCTTTAGTTTTTTGTCATGCTCGCTGCGGATAGTCTTATCGTCTGCCTGAGCGTCTACCGATACTGTATTCACAGTTGACGGCATATACAATATTCCGCTCGGAACTATTTCTTCTCCGTATCTTGCACTTCCGTTTTTTGCAATAGCCGACAGATAAATAAGCATCTGCATATTTAGTCCGTAGAGAATATCAGACAGATTGAACTTCTTAGCTCCTGTTTTATAATCTACGATCCTTATATAGTTCTTTCCGTTTTTCTGCATAAGATCAACTCTGTCTATTATTCCTCTTACCGTAACTGTATTTCCGTTTTTGTCAGTTACCGTGTACCCTTCAATGCCGTCGTCTTTACCGACGCTCAGCTCAAAATCAACCGGTCTGAAATCCGACTGTTCAAACTCCTCGTCCATTCGCCTGATAAGTCTTTCAGCGCTGTTCTTTATTCTGCCGTAAAGGTACTTAAATCTATCGCTTTTATCGTCTGTACCCCCCAGTACGTCCTCCATATAGTTATCCATTAATGTATCGAGAAGCTCCGATAACTGCTCGTCATCAAGCTGCACATAATTATGCTCTTTATAGTATATCATTGTATTTTCAAACAGATAATGCACAAGACTTCCATACTCGATCGCACCGAGTTCTGCTCTTCTGCGTTCCTTTAGCTTCAGTCCGTAATTACAATAATACTGAAATCTGCACTTATTGTAACTCTCTATCTGAGATGCGGAAATATTCTTCTTATCTCCGAAAAGCTTTAAAGCAAGTTCTTTGTTCTCTATTTTATAATCCTTCCTCTTTACTGCTCTTTCAACCGCTTTCATCTTATCCTTGTACTCTTTCTTTTTGGAGAAATATTCCCTTAACGCCGTACTCATAGGGTCATTCATATTATACCTCAGCGTACATTTCTCAAATGCGGTCTTTTCCGTGTAAATAAGGTCAGCGTCATTTATAGAGGAAATATCGCAAATCTTTACATCAGGCAATAGTCTTATTATTTCCGATACGATCGAAGAGGGTCTTATCTCTCCCCCTTTCAGATTTTGACTGTAATATGTAACAAAAAGCTTATCAGTCGGCGCGGACACTGCGTTATATACGAGATACTTTTCGTGTAAAAGAAGCTCCTCCAATGCGTCATACAAAGGTACTTCGTGTGAGATAAGCATTCTTCTCTCGCTGTCGCTGAACACACCGCCCTGTACGGGAGTATGAGGAAATACGCCCTCTTGCGCGCCTATTACAAACACAGCGTACGGACTATTAAGCCTTATGCTGTTTGCTGTACCGACCGTTACCTGATCAAGCGTCTGAGGTATATCGGAAATCGTTTCACACCTTACGACCGACAAAAAAAGCTCATAATATCTCTTATAGCTGATATTTCTTTCCGCAAGCGACAGGTACATCTTATTAAGAAGATCCATAAGAAAATCCCACAAACGAATTTCTTCCTCTGCAAATTCATCTGTATTGTTACGAATACTCTTGTCAACCTTGTAATCTATAAGGAGTTCATATACCGCCTGAGAGATCTCTTTTGCGCCGCCGTTTTTTATCTTCTCTTCAAAAACAGTCAGCGGATCTATTATACGCTTTCTTATTTCATTGAGTTTAGCCAAAGTCTTGACTGCATACTCATCGTTAGTTGAACCATACCCGTCGGGCGGCGAAACAAAATCTTCCTTAAATCTTCTTCCCTTTAAGTTCCATATATACGCATAGTTTTCAAGCAAAGACACCTCATAATCAGTAATATTAAGCAAACCGCACTTTGCTATTGAAAAAATCTTATCGCTGTTCATTGTAATAACATACTCAAACGCCGACAGCACAAGCAAAAACAACGGCTTTGTATCTATCGGATACGGCTTTGACATAAAGTACGGTATTCCCCTGCTTTCAAGAGCGGAGTCAAGTATCCCCTTATAGTCCTCGCTGTTTCTGCACACAACCGCAATATCTCTGTAACGGCACTCGCCCGACGCTGCAAGTCGGTGTATATTATCCGCAACAAATGAGCATTCTTCAAAAATATCCTCAGCTTGAGCAACAGTTACACCCTCGCAGATACCCTCAGACGGCTCTGCGGATATTTTATATATACCTCTCTCTATCGCACCTATTCCCTTTGATTTTATTCGATGATTTTCGGATAGCTTTTGTGCATAGCGTATTCCTATACCCATATTTTCTGCAAGCTGTATAAATTGTTTCTTCGTCCTGTTTATACTGAAAAACAAATTTTCTTGACTGTCATCTGTACCCATTCCGACAGTGATATAAAATTCGTCCGCCTGTTCCATTAAAAGCTTTGCTATCTTAATTTCCTGCGCTGTAAAGCCTGTAAATCCGTCCATTACTATCGTATATCCCTCAAAGAACTTGACCTGCATAAGACGCTTTTCAAGCCTTGCATTATTATCAAGAGGGTCTATATAGCTTTTTTCTATATATAAATTATACACATCTGTTATAAGAGCAAGCTCGTACAATTTCTGTCCAAGCTCGGTTGTTCGGTTTTCAAGAGCATTTTTTCGCAGTATGTCTGTACTTACCGCACAGGTTTTAAACTCTCTTACCGCTGTAAGCATCAATTCCGTAAGCTGAGGTTTCAAAGCCTGTTTTCCGTAAAGTTCAAGCTCGTCACGGCAATCCTCCAGCGCAAGCGACATCATTATACGCTTTACTCCGTCATCTATCGCCGTCCCCGAAAATCCGCCCGTACTTCTCATTACCATATCGTAAAGTCTTGTAAATGACATTACATTTATGTTTCTGCAAAGCTTTGGCCCGAGCATTTTCAGAAACATTGTTTCACTCTCAAAAGAACTCTGCTCAGGGATAAGATACAAAAGTTTAGTATTCCCTTTCCTTGCAAGATCTGCAAGCATTTCGGCAACATACTTTGTCTTGCCGGTTCCGCTTCGTCCTTGTACAATA
Organism: uncultured Ruminococcus sp.; assembly: GCA_902761345.1. Lineage (GTDB taxonomy): Bacteria > Bacillota > Clostridia > Oscillospirales > Acutalibacteraceae > RUG592. The sequence goes on from CACWKD010000010.1 coordinate 54,834, forward strand.
TTTAACATCAAATCACTTCCCATTTATTTTTTCTGATATATCGCAAAACATCTCGTATATCTTAAATTTACATTCATAAGATCTATCTGTCACGATCTCCGTCTGCTTTTGGTTCAGAACATCGGAAATATCCGCTGTATTCTCAGACGTACTTATACATATCGGTGGAAACATCACACACCACCAGTTATGACCTTTTCCCTCTCCCAATGTTATCCTTACTGCGTCATAATACCCTGCCGGAAGAGTAATATTGTCGTATACCCTGTTTGTAAAATACATATTAACAAGCTGTGCGTTTACCGAGTAATCAAACCCTTGTCTGTACACCTCATTTTGTACTTGCTCTTTAATGGCGTCAAGGTTTTGCGACACGATTTTTTCTGCTTCATCAAGCGTATCTGTATCACTATACATATTATAACATATATTCTGTACCAAATTACGGACATTTAGCTTTAATTCCTGATCTTTTTTTGAATCGGAATTTGCCATAATATGAAGCCTCAGAACACTCTGAGAAATACTCTCCGACTGCGCAGAAAAGCTTGTCATACTCATAAGCGAACAAACAATAAACGAACACAATACAGCTTTGAAAAAGAGCTTTCCAACCAACGACGAATTTTTATTTTTAAAAAAGTTTAGCGCTGATATATACATTATACTATACCTCCATTTCTTATGGAAGAAGTATTGGCAATATTTTTTCTATATATACTGGCTATTCTTTTTCAAAACGAGAAAAAAGCGATACCCCTCCCATTATACATAAGAGGACTCCGAACATCTTCGCAAGTATTGTATTGTCAAATTTTCCGCACAAAAAACTGCCCGCAATTGTGCCGACTATTCCCAATACCGCAAGAGGAACGGCAGTTTTCCACACGATAAGATTTTTATGTGAATATCTTATCACCGAAAATAATGCAACAGGAAGAAAGAAAAGCAGGTTTATTCCTTGTGCCCGACTTTGCGCAGTATCGGTAAACAAGCTTAAATATATTATCAGCACACCTCCGCCGCCCATGCCCATTGCGCCTATGATTCCCGATAATATTCCTGCCAAAACCGTTACCCAGTTTATAATAACTCACCTACCTCGTAATCAATCGTATGCCTGCCCATATCACAAACAGACTGAATATTATTCGCAGCTGTCCCGAGTTTAATTTTGTCAACAGAAACGTCCCGATAACAGCGCCTATAATACCAAACGGCATAAAAGGCAATGCGTCCTTCAATGTAACTCTTCCGCTGTACAGATACATTACGCTGCTTGCTATACACATTGGAAAAATTACTGCAACGGCTGTGGCGTGAGCTTTCCTTGCGTTCAAGCTTGTCTTTAACAGCGGTACAATAAGCATTCCGCCACCTGCTCCGAGAAGTCCGTTAATGACCCCCGAAAAAAATCCAACTATATTTTTTGAAAAGCGTTTTCTGTATAATTGCACACAGTACATTCCTTTCTGATCGTTTAACATTTTTATAAATAAAAACCCCCTAAGTATCATTTCCAATACTCAGAGGGTTATACTGCCAAACGGCAGGATTTTTTCAATAAAAAACCCGCTTAACCGTAGGTGTCCGTACATAACCTGCCTACTAAGCGACAGGTGGGCACCTCCTTGACGTCTCTCGCTCCCTTCGTCCGCAATAGCGGGAGGTCTGCAGTCCACATCAAGAGTCCGGTTCCCGAATAAAAATTGTAGGGTTATAAATGAACACATACACGCATTAAGCAGGAATTTTGCAAAATAACTAATAATTACTCTTCATCAGAGTCATCGTAAAGAGATTCAAATCTCTCCGTAAAAATCTCGTCAAGCTCATCAAGAAGCCCATCGTCCTCAACTTCCGCCAATTGTTCTTCGCCGTCTTCTTCGACTACTTCAAAAATATAATACTCGCCGTCAGCGTCAACCTTAGCCTGAGGATCTTCAATAAGCGGATACAGCGCATAGTATGTTTTATCATCATGCTCTATTGTATCCAATATTTCAAATGAATGTTCCTCTCCGTCATCATCGAGAAGAACTATCAGATCAGCCTCAAATTCATCGTTCATACATTCATCTCCTTGATATTTATTGTATCTTATTCTAAGCGTATTGTCAAGGGGGTAATATAATTATTTATATTTTGTAACCAAAAAAAATATACTTTTTATAAAATTTTCATACAAACAAATCTAACTCTCCATATAAAAAGAGATATGTTTTTATTATACGGACTTTTTCTATCTTTATACCATATTTCTAACCTTTATAATAATACTTACTTTTATATATCGTAAAAAAATATCGGTGAGACATTTTTAGTGCTGATAACCGCCGAGGTTTTCAACAAATATTAAAAAGAAACTCTTGACAATTCCCGTCCGTTATGGTATTATAATATAGCACTTTGTAAGTGTTTTAAATAATTGCAGGTATGGCGGAATTGGCAGATGAGCCTGTTTCAGGTTACGCCACCTCTGTGTAAATGCGGATTAGGCAGGATGCCCGCCTCGGTTCATTCCCCGCCGTGTAAAAATAAGGGAGAAAATTCAATATGCAGGTATGGCGGAATTGGCAGACGCGCATGGTTCAGGTCCATGTGAAAGCAATTTCATGCAGGTTCAAGTCCTGTTACCTGCACCAAAGACCCCAACGGCTTTGTTGTTCGTTGGGGTTTCGTCTTTTTTTACTGTCCACTTTTTGGGGACGGTGCACGATTTTACTAAAGATGGTGTGTCCATTTTATAGGGTATAGTTTACTCCACTCTCCACACTCCACACTTCAAAAACACTCCACACTGCCAATAAAAAGGCCTCTCCGATCATTTCTCGGAAAGGTCTTTTCTTTGTTTTAAAGTATATTTACGACAGCTTTTCAAGCTTGCCGAAGTTTGCCATAAGCTTTTTAGTTCCTACCGTATCAAACGCAATTTCAAGCAACGTATCGTTACCGACTTTCAGCGCATTGAGAACTACTCCCTTGCCAAATGTTGCGTGCATTACTGTATCTCCGGTAGATATATTCTTTGACGAACCCTGTGTTGCAGGCTTTGCAGGTACAGACGGCGTCTGTGAAAATGTTGCTGCCGACGCCATAAAGCTTACCTTTGGTTTTGCGTTGTCAACTATCGCCCTCTGCTCAGGAGTTAGAACAGGCCATGTTTCCTCAACAAAATCCGAAGGAATTTCCGAGGCAAAACGTGAAATACGATTATGCTTAGTTGTACCGAATATCATTCTTGATTTGGATTTTACAAGATATAGTTCTTCCTTGGCTCTTGTTATTGCAACATACGCAAGACGTCTTTCCTCCTGAAGTTCTTCCTCGTCATAAATCGCCTGAACACCGGGGAATATTCCGTCCTCCATACCCGGTATAAACACCACAGGGAACTCCAGACCTTTTGCGCTGTGCATAGTCATCAAAACTACACTTTCTGCTTCCTCGTCATAGTTATCAATATCGGTAATCAGAGAGATCTCCTCCAAAAATCCTGCAAGAGTAGCTTCGTCCCCGTTATCCTCTTCATATTTTACAAGGTTTGTTTTCAGCTCCATTACGTCCTCAAAACGCTGCTCGTGATCTTCCTTATCTTTTTTAAGGAATGCTTTATAATTGATAGTTTCAACTATCTCGGAATACAGATCACCTAACGATACGTCATCGTCCTCTGCAAGCTCGGAGAACTTTTCTATCATTTGTACAAATCCCATAAGCTTCTGCGCAGACTTTCTGAGTGCGTCATATTCGTCTGCTCGGCTTATGACATCAAAAATACTTATTCCCTCTGCCGCTGCTATCTCGGCTGCCTTATCAACAGTCGCTGTTCCTATTGCACGCTTCGGCTTATTTATAATACGTCTGAGACGTATATTGTCATCGTGATTGCTCACCACCTGAAGATACGCTGTCATATCTTTTATGTGTTCTCTCTCATAGAACCTATGACCGCCGATAATTCTATGCGGTACGCCCTTTCTTACAAACACCTGCTCCAGCATATTACTCTGTGTATTCATTCTGTAAAGGACTGCATAATCAGAGAACTTTCTGCCCTGCGCAACGCCTTCGAGTATCTTATCCGCAACATACGCTGCCTCGTCACGCTCCGAACCTACCGTATGCAAAGTAATCTTCTTGCCCTTGGAGTTCTCCGTCCAAAGTGTTTTTCCTTTACGTTCGGAGTTGTTCTTGATTACAGAGTTTGCAGCGTCAAGGATAGTCTTTGTACTTCTGTAATTCTGTTCCAATCTGATTACCGCTGCATTCTCAAAGGTTTCCTCAAAGGAAAGAATATTCTCTATTGTTGCGCCTCTGAAACGATATATACTCTGATCGTCATCTCCTACTACGCATATATTATTGTACTTATTTGCAAGCAGACTTACAAATCTATACTGAACCTTGTTAGTATCCTGATACTCATCAACCATTATGTAGCGGAATTTTTCCTGATAGTACTCCAGTACGTCGGGGTTTTCTTCAAACAATCTTACCGTATTATACAAAAGATCGTCAAAATCCATTGCCTGCGCAGACTGCATTCTTTCCTGATACAAGGCGTACGCTCTTGCTATATCTTTTTTGCGGAAATCATTCTCTGATATTGCCTTTGCCGCATAATCCGCAGGACTTAGCATACTATCCTTTGAATGAGATATTTCATTTAGTATTGACTTATGAGAAAGTATCTTGTCATCAATATTAAGCTGTTTCTGACAATCCTTGATAAGACGCTTCTGGTCGTCTGTGTCATATACTGTAAAATTTTTGTCATAGCCAAGTCTGTCGCAATATCTCCTGAGTATTCTTGCGCAAGTCGAGTGAAATGTTGACGCCCATATATCGTTACCGCCAAAGGGAACACGAGCGGCTATTCTTTCTTTTAACTCGCCTGCGGCTTTATTTGTAAAGGTTATCGCAAGTATATTCCACGGTCTTACCGAATATACTCCAAGCTTTTTCTTTATTTCAATATCGAGTTCTCCGCCGTTTGATACATAGGCATTCATTTTCTCGATATCATCGTCTGTTATATCTCCGAAAACAACGTCCGAGTTATACGCATTGCCGTACTCGATCATATTCGCTATTCTGTTGACAAGAACAGTTGTTTTTCCCGAGCCTGCGCCCGCAAGGATCAGCAGCGGTCCGTTTATATGAAACACTGCTTTCTGCTGAACGCTGTTCATTCTTTCAAACTCTTTTTCCATTACCTTTTTTCTGAGTTCGATCAATTCTCTGTTACCTGACATCACATACAATCCTTTCTTTTGATCTATCCGTAAAATTTTCGTCATACCATATTATTATATCAAATTCAGGAATTCAAGTCAAGAATTAACCGAACATCAAAACAATTTGTAAGCGCCGTTTATCTTTATTCCGAATAATAGTAAATTCTATTTTAAGATTTCGGTTTATCAGACGTATCGGTTTTGTTATCGGATACATTTTCCTCCGTACTCTCGACAAGCGGCATTACAAGGGATATTCTCGTACCGAGATTTTCATAGCTCAACACCTCGAAATATGCGTTATGCTTATCGGCTATCCACTTTGCAATAGACAATCCCAGTCCCGTACCGCCGTTCTGTCTGTTTCTTGCAGGATCGCTCCTGAAAAATCGATCAAATATCTTATCTGCGTCCTCTGCTTTTATGCCTATACCGTAATCCTGCACATCTATGGAATAGTAGCCGTCCGATCTGTTCTGAAGTCTAAGGATTATATCCGTACCCTCGGGCGAATACTTTATAGCATTATCTACAAGTATCCTCAAACACTGCTTTAATAGCGATATATCAGCCTGTGATACTATATCCGCACGCAGATCGAGTCTGAATTCATGAGTTGTGTCTATCATTACAAACTCATCGTAAATATCGCACAGAAGCTGATTAATATCTACGCTTTCAAATCTTAAAACCGTTCTTCCGCTGTCGCCTCTTGCAAGAAAGAGCAGATTTTCGACAAGGCGGTTCATATTCTCCGCTTCGCTCTTGATAGATTTTATTGATTCGTCAAGTATCTCTTTATCCTCTCTGCCCCACCTGTCAAGCATATTTGCATAGCCTTGAATAACTGCTATCGGCGTTCTAAGCTCGTGAGAAGCGTCCGACACAAATCTTACCTGACTTTTATAGGTGTTCCTTGTTCTCTCGAGAAGATCGTTAATTGCGTCCTCCATACCTATAAATTCACGTCTGCCCGTATGGAGCTGATTTCCCGGTTCGTCGGGAGAAATATTTTTTATTGCGTCTTGCAGAGTAGAAAACCCCTCCCCGGTAAGATCTGCAAACGACAATGCCCTCGTTGCCTCTGTAAGAGTATAAAGCGGCATAAGCTTGTTGTTTATACGAACTGGGGTTACTATCCATTTAAACAAAAATACTATAATCTCTGCTATCAATACCGCTGCAAGGGAGAACAGCATAAACGTAACTAAATTACCTGTGTAAAAAACGTGTTCAATTCCTTTTGTGTCAAACACGCCAAGTTCGTTATGCCTGAATTCAAATTTTCCGAAATCTCTCAGTGCCCCGTTTACCTGCATTTGCTTGTCAAACAAAAATGCTCCGAACAGCAATAATACATAAAGAACATCTGCCGATATTATCGTTATCAGTGAAGAAAACAGCCTGTCAACCGTAAGCTGCATTACTATCGATTTGGTTTGAGGCGGTTCGGCAGACTTTTCCTCTTCGTTTTGTTCTATATTTTCGGCTGTATCATTTTCTTCTGTTACCTTTTCTTCGGCAGTATCCCTTTTTTTCTTATTCCTCCTTAATGACATATCCCACACCCCTGACAGTTGTAATTATCTTTACCCCGAATTTCTCATCTATCTTCTGTCTGAGATACCTTACATATACATCAACTACGTTTGTTTCACCAAGATAATCATATCCCCACACATCTGCAAGAAGAGTATCTCTTGAAAGCACTATATTCTTGTTTTGCATAAGCGTTTGCAGCAGTGAAAACTCCTTTGCCGTAAGCTCGACAGGCACGCCGTTATATGTAACCTTGAACCTCTCCACATCAAGTGTAATTCCCTTGCAATGGAGTACATTGGACTTGCCCTGCGAAACTGTACTTTTACGCAGAATTACCCTTATTCGCGCAAGCAGTTCTTCTATTGCAAACGGCTTTGTAATGTAATCGTCCGCACCCATATCAAGTCCCGATACCTTATCCATTACAGCATCTCTTGCTGTGAGCATTATTACGGGTACATCGGAATTTTTTCTGATACGTCTGAGTATCTCTATTCCGTTGATACCCGGCAGCATTATGTCAAGCAGAATAAGATCATACTCTCCGCTCTCCGCAAGCTCCAGACCCTTTCGTCCGTCAAAAGCTTTATCTGCCTCGTAGCCCTCGTGCCTTAACTCCAGCTCCACAAAACGTGCTATCTTTTCCTCGTCCTCTACTATCAGTATTTTTTGCATATTAATCACCTAATCAGTATCTTTCTTCATACAGCATATTGTAATTTATCTCATAAAGGCTGTTTTTCACATACTTTACTATCTCGTCCATTTTTCTTATATTCTCGGCAACAATAACTACTCCGTATTCTCTGTCCCACTGAATTACAAACTCAAAAGGCGAATTTCTTATCTTATACTGCATAAGTCCCAAACTCTCGTACTCCTGCCCTATCAGCCTTGAAAATCCTCTTACAAGTCCTGTAATCGGATCGTCTGTCATATACTCGTCATCGCTGTGGTCGATTGCGATAAATCCCGTATTAAAATTTATATGCGATATTGCATATCTCTCATTAAACAGCATATTTTACTCCTTAACTCTCTTTTGTCGTCTTTTTCCCGTCATTTCAAGAACTCTGAGCCTGAACACCTCTGTCCTCGGAATTACCGCCGTGTTAAAGGGGAAATCCTCGCTTCTGTAATGCTTCATCAGTATTTTTAGTGCGGTAAATTTCTCCTCCTCAGGCACAAATTCTATGATCCCGTGTCCTATCACGCTCTCATAGTTCATCGTGCAGTTGCCTATCTCATCTTCGAGCACAAGCGTATGTCCGCAGTCCACCTCAAATGACGCTTTGTTATCACGTCTGATAAGATCAAGCTTCGTACCCGTTTTTGCACTGTGAAAATACAAAACTACTTCATTGTCCGTCACTTCAATACCGTAATTAAGAGGTACGATATATGGATAATCGCTGTCGTTTAAGGCAAGTCGGCACACAGAACACTTGTCCAGTATCTCTATCATTTCTTCTCTGTCTGTTATCTCTCTGTCATGTCTTCTCATAATATCATTTCCTATTCTGTTATCAACTCATACGCTGATATTACATCATCTTTATTTCTTATATATTTTATTGTGGCGAGATCTATCTCGTCTGTATACATACCTGCTTTTACTATCGGTAATTCTCTGCCCTTTCTTACAAATACCACAACATCTGTCACAGGTATCTCTATAAAATGATGCCCCTTTATCTTTTTCTCACATTCGTACTCACAGTCCGACTTAAACCTCACCATAAGCATATCTTCGGGCAGATAAACATATCTTCCTATTGCATTAGGCTCATACACAGGCGCTATCATCAAGCTTTCTCCTAAAAGCAGCTGATCTTCGACAGCCTTTGCATATTTATCATCTCTATACTCAAAAGCTAACGGCTTAAACATCATATCGTCATTTTCGACTGCTTTTCTGTATTCGCTGTACAGGTACGGAATAAGAGCATACCTTATCTTCAAGAGGTTTCTGAAAATACCCTTGTTCTTGTAACGGAAAAACTCCTGATCCTTTGTGCCTAATGCAGAATGATTTCTCATAAGCGGATTAAATACACCCAGCGCAAGCCACCTCAAAGCGAGTTCTTCTGTTGAGTTATCTCCAAAGCCTACAAGATCCGCTCCCGTATAAAGATAACCGCACATATTGAGTGACGGCAGCATTTGCAGATTAAGCTTTATATGCGACCACCACGACTGATTATCTCCTGTCCATATTCCGCCATAACGGTGCATTCCTATGTATGACGCACGAGAAAACAGTAAAATATTCTTGTCGGGAGCTATCTGCTTAAATGCCTCAGACGCCGATTTTGTCATATTAAAGCCGTACAGATTATGTACCCCATTATGGCAAACAATTTCTCCGTCTGCATTATGGTACATTGAAGAATAATCGTCAAAGCTGTTGGAAAGTCCCAGAACTGTATCTTTAAGTCCAAAGTAATCGTATATTCCAATATTCTTTCCTTTATACTCCGATATCTTATCCAAAGCTTTTTCAAGTCCCTCTTCTGAATAGAATATTGCAGGCTCGTTCATATCGTTCCAGAAGCCGTCTATCCCTTTATCTATAAGCGTTTTGTACTTCATTCCAAACCAATGTGACGCTTCTCTGTTGAGAAAATCGGGGAAACAAACTTTACCCGGCCACACAGCCGCAACAAAGTCATTTCCGTCTTTATCCTTACAGAAATATCCGTTATCTCTGCCCTCTGTATAAATGCCGTAATCTTCCTCGATCTTCACTCCGGCGTCTATTATCGGCACAAGATGAATATGCTGCTGCTTTGCCTTTTCCACGAATTTTTCAAAATCGGGAAATCTCTCCTCGCTCACCGTGAAATCCTTAAAGCTGTCCATATAGTCTATATCAAGATACACAGCGTCTAAAGGCATATCGTTATTTCTGTAACCGTCAATTATTTTCTGAACATCATCTGATGTATAATAACTCCAGCGGCTCTGCTGAAATCCAAACGCCCAATACGGGGCTATATAGCTTTTGCCTATAAGTCTGCGAAAGCTTCTGACTATATCAAGCGGAGTTTCTCCCTCAATGACATACAGACAATAATTCGGGGATTTTACTGTTATTTCAAGAATATCAATATCGCTGTACCCTATATCAAATGTAACCTTATCGGGATAATCTACAAACAATCCGAATGTTTCTCTGCCGTCTACTACAATGAAAGGGTGAGCGCCGTAAAGCGAACGCTTTGTTTCCGTGTGCATAGGGTCGTCACTGCAGTATGTTTCATATATCCAGCCACGCTTATTTATACCTCTTACCGCTTCGCCTAATCCGTATATCCTATCCTCTTTGCCCATTTCATACTTCAAAACACCTTTATCAGATGAGAACTCTATCCGAGAGGGCAATTCTTCCGACACAGATAACCTTTCTATAACTGCATTTGTTTCAAAAGGCTTGCCTATTATATACTTTTTAATGTTGTCCATAACTTTCTTACACTCCCTCAAAAATATTGATATAATTATTATAAAAGAAAACGCAATATTTTGCAAGATTACACAAAAAGTTTACAAACGGATTGAAAAGAAAATCTATATGTGTTACAATTTTCTAAGCTAATATTATAAAAGGAGATAAACTATGTCTGAGTTTACTTTGATAAAAAAAGAAGGGTATGCAAGACGAGGTACATTTAAAACTGTACACGGAACTGTACAGACGCCTGCATTTATGAATGTTGCTACCTGCGGCGCGATCAAAGGGGCTGTTTCGGCGCTTGATCTAAAAGAGATAAAATGTCAAGTACAGCTTTGCAATACTTATCATCTGCATTTGCGTCCGGGGGATAACAATGTAAAAAAGCTTGGCGGCATACATAAGTTTACACGCTTTGACGGTCCTATCCTTACAGACAGCGGCGGATTTCAGGTGTTTTCTCTTGCAAAGCTTAGAAATATCAAAGAAGAGGGGGTTACATTTTCCTCCCACATTGACGGTCACAAGATTTTTATGGGGTCCGAGGAAAGTATGCGTATTCAATCGAACTTAGGGTCTACTATTGCTATGGCTTTCGATGAGTGTATAGAAAATCCTGCCGAATACTCCTATACCAAAAAAAGCTGTGACAGAACTTTTCGCTGGCTTGTGAGATGTAAAAACGAAATGGACAGACTTTGCAGTCTTGATGATACTATCAACAAAGATCAGCTTCTTTTCGGTATCAACCAAGGCAGCACATACAAAGATCTTAGAATTGAACATATGAAAAAAATAGCCGAGCTTGATTTACCCGGCTATGCTGTCGGCGGTCTTGCAGTTGGTGAAAGCGTTGACGCTATGTACGAAACAATAGAGAACGTTGAGCCGTTTATGCCAACGGATCGTCCGAGATACCTTATGGGAGTTGGCACTCCCGCAAATATAGTCGAGGCGGTCAGACGTGGTATAGATATTTTTGACTGCGTTATGCCGTCAAGAAATGCCCGCCACGCCCATGTGTTTACTTGGGACGGCTGCCGAAATATGCTCAATGCGAAATATGCGCTTGACGAAACACCTATTGACACACGCTGCGACTGCCCTGTTTGCAGAAACTTTACTCGTGCATATATACGCCATCTGTTTAAAAGCGGTGAAATGCTTGCTATGCGTTTGGCTGTACTCCATAACCTTTATTTCTACAATAATCTTATGGAGAAAATAAGAGAGGCTCTTGACAATGACCGCTTTGAAAGCTTTTACAGAGATAATATAGAGGGATTATCAAAGCGAATATGAACCTTGCGATATTAAGGGAAAATTTAACCTGTTGTGCTATTAAAATCTGTTCTTTAGTTGAGTGTTGTACATTTTTTTCGTTACCCTATTATGAGAAGAAATCTATTCATAGTTTACAT